>JAYRTK010000496.1:0-1522 GCA_041919595.1 Lysobacteraceae bacterium | reverse complement strand
GGTCGCCGTCCGTCGTTGTGATCGATGAGGCAGGGGTGCGCAGGCGCCTCCTGCGTCATACTGCGCACCCGTTACCCGGAGATTTCCCGGTTTGTTCGAACGATCCCGCAAGGGCGAAACCGCGCTGCTGATCCAGCCTCACGCCGGCGGCCCGCCGGAACCCGATGTCCTGGAGGAATTCGCCGATCTGGCCCGCTCCGCCGGTGCCACGGTCGCGGCGATGCTGCACGCCCGGATCGACCGCCCGAACGCCGCGCTGCTGATCGGCAGCGGCAAGCTGGAAGAGGCCAAGGCCGCGGCCGACGCCACCGGCGCCGATCTGGTGCTGGTCAACCACACGCTCAGTCCGGTGCAGGAGCGCAACCTCGAGAAGGCGCTCGGCCGCCGCGTGGTCGACCGCACCGGTCTGATCCTCGACATCTTCGCTCAGCGCGCGCGCAGCCACGAAGGCAAGCTGCAGGTCGAACTCGCGCAGCTGCGGCACATGGCCACGCGTCTGGTCCGCGGCTGGACCCATCTCGAACGCCAGCGCGGCGGTGCGATCGGTCTGCGCGGTCCCGGCGAAACCCAGCTCGAAACCGACCGTCGCCTGCTGCAGAAGCGGGTGGAACAACTCCAGCGCCGGCTGGAGAAGGTCGAAGTGCAGCACACCCAGATGCGTCGCGCGCGGGTGCGCAGCGAACTGCCGCGGGTGGCGCTGGTCGGCTACACCAACGCCGGCAAATCCACGCTGTTCAATGCGCTGACCGGCGCCGAGGCCTACGCCGACGACCGTCTGTTCGCGACCCTCGATCCGACCGTGCGCCGGATCGCGTTGCCCGGCGGCAGCGTGGTGTTGGCCGACACCGTCGGCTTCGTCCGCGACCTGCCGCACGAACTGGTCGCCGCGTTCCGTTCGACCCTGTCCGAGGCGCGCGAAGCCGATCTGCTGCTGCACGTGATCGACGCCGCCGACCCGCTGCGCGACGAGCGCATCGCCCAGGTCGACGCGGTGCTGGCCGAGGTCGGGGCCGGCGATCTCCCGCAGTTGCTGGTGTTCAACAAGATCGACCGGATCGAAGGTGCGGTCGCGCGCCACGACCCCGCGGTGCGCACGGCGGGGGCGGGCGACGACGCGGTTCCCGCGGATGGCGATGCCGCCGGCAGCGACGACCACGGTCTGGAGGAGATCGCCCGCGAGCGGGTCTGGCTGTCCGCGCGCGACGGCACCGGCCTGGACCTGCTGCGCAGTGCGCTGGTCGTGCGGCTGGGGATGCGCCGGGTGCTCGGCAGCGTGCATCTGCCCGCCCGCGCCGGCCGTCTGCGTGCGCGCCTGTACGCGCTGGAAGCGGTGCGCAGCGAGACCCACGACGCCGACGGCGGCTGGACGCTGACGCTCGATCTGGCCCGCAGCGATGCCGAAAAACTGGCCGCCGGACCCGGCGGCGACGCACTCGAACCGCTGCTGCCGCAGGGCGAGGACGAGGACACCTTGTAATATCCACCCCGCGCCCGCATTCCTGCGGGGCGCAACGGCTACGGA
>JAYRTK010000495.1:0-1550 GCA_041919595.1 Lysobacteraceae bacterium | reverse complement strand
GTAGCTTCTCGCGGCGGGACGCTCGAAGAACACCACGGCGAGCGCCATCGAGGCGAGGTGGCCGCCCGGCGCGGTCGCTTCGAATGCACGCAGGTTTCCCTGCGGTTGCACGCTGCCGATGCCCCCCGAACCGCGCAGTCTTTCCCGTGCCTTGGCAACGTGGACGGTCACGCCGGAGCGGTGCTCTGCGGCGGGCGAAAGGTCGCGCAGCTCGCGTGTCTCCGGCAGCCCGCCGAAGTGCGCGGCCCCCGCATCGACGATCGCGGGCTCGGCCCGGTTCAGCGTCGTGATCGGATTGCTCGTGTAGGTGTCGCCGTGATCGCCACGCCGGGCATCGGCACCCTCGTCGCCCGTAAAGCCGGCACCGCCCCAGGCGAGCGGCGTGCGACGCCAGCGCCAGCGCCAGCGTTTCATCCGCTGGCCCTGGTGTTCGAGCGTGTCGAGCGCGCGCCATTCGTCGTAACCGATCAGCTCGGTGCCGCCGCGTCGCTTGAGTTCGACCTTGCGTTGCAATGGCGGGAGGTTCAAGCCGCGGATCGACCAGACGCGCTCGCGGGTGAATGCGTCGCGCGAGCGTAGCGTCACGTCGGCGATCCGTTGGCGCGCATCGCCTTGCGCGGAGTCCTTCGCCATCGTGCGGGTGAGATTGCGGAACCCGTGGCTGATCGGGTTGATCGACGCTCGCATTTCGGGATCGATCCGACGCACGAAGTCGTTCGCGAAACCGGCCTGGGCGATGCCCGTGTCCAGGCTCGCGTGCATGACGCGCTGCGAGAGCGAGAGTGCGTTCGCGACCGCGTCGTGGGCGGTGGCGATGGTACCCAGCCCGATATCCAGGCCCTCCACGATCGCCCGCAGCGAACCGCCGCTCCCGACATCCAGATAGGACGTGCCATTGACCCCGGCGAGCAATTGAAGGAGGCGCGGATACTCGCCGGGCTTGTACAGCCAGCTCGCGGCGACCTGGTTCAGGTTCGGAGCGTTTTCGACCGCCGTCTCGAAGTAGTGCATCCACGAGATCAGGCTGATCGCCTGCGCGATCGCGACCTCGTTGGCGACGATCGCTCGATTGGTGTAGGCGTCGTAGTTGAGCGCGCGCGCCTCGAGTGTGGCCACGCTCCAGGCGGTGGCGTCGGCGGCGTTGGTGAGGCGCATCTTTTCGTCGACCACCCTGCCGGTGTTGAACATCAGCAGCAGGACCGCGAGGGTGGCAAAGACGAGGAAGAGACCGAGGACGAGTGCCTGGCCGTGCTGGCGGTCGGCTCGTTGCGGGCGCTGCGCGACGCCGGGACGCGGGGTGGCGGCCATGGCAACCGGTGCGGGCGGTTCGGACAGGCTCAGCGGCCCGCGTTGCCGGTGTAGGTGTCGAGCGTGCGGGCGGTGTTGGCCTCCGTCGCAGCCTTGCCGGCCGCGGTTTGTGCGGCGCTCTTGGCGGTGCCGCCGTCCTTGCCGGCGATCTCCGTGGCGATCGCCGCGGTCTGGTTGCGCACCGTCTGGCCGAAGTACTGATACACGGCGATCGCGGCGACCGCGATCAGGGCCACGATGAT
>JAYRTK010000494.1:0-1556 GCA_041919595.1 Lysobacteraceae bacterium | reverse complement strand
TTCGGCTTGATGCACATCTTGGTGCGCACGTCGCCGGCCATGTTCATGTCCCAGGCGCTGGCGTGGCACTGCACGTCGCGGTCGCGCGGCTGGATGAACTGGGTCTTCTGCCAGTAACTCTCGGGCAATTTGGGCATGCCCAGCGAGACGTAGAAGTTCTCGGCGCGCTGGGTCATTTCCTTCGCGGTTTCCAGCTGCGCTTCGCGATCGGCTTCGACCAGCGCGGCGCTGCTCGCGCCGGTGCCGGCGCGGGCCACGGCCTGGGCGTAGTGGGCCTGGTAGCGTTTCTGCAGCGCGCCGGTGATGTCGAGACTGCCGGCGCCCTTGTACGGTTCGAGCACGTCCCAGAGATTGCCCCAGTCCTGCTGCCACATGTTGCCCATGAGATGCGCGGGCAGCATGCCGCCGGCGACCGCGCCCTTGCCGGGGCCGTATTTCGCCTGCAGTTTTGTGCGGGTGTAGCAGTGCAGTTGTTCGTAGAGCGGTTTGACCTGGCCCCACAGGCGGTCGGTCTCGGCGGCGATCTCGGCCGGAGTCATGTCGTAGCCCGAACGCCACATCTCGCCGGCGTCGGCGAAGCCCATTTCCTTGGCGCCTTCGTTGACCAGTTCGACGAAGCGGACGTAATCCTTCCGCATCGGCTGCGAGATGGTGTGCCAACCCTGCCACGCGTCGAGCTGGGCCTGATAGTCGCGATTGCCCGCCAGCACTTCGCTGAGCTGGCCGAGATCGCGGCATGTCTTCGCATCGCCATCACCGCTGCAGTATTCGCCGGCGCCGTAGTCGCCTTCCATCTTGGTCGCGATCTGCGTCAGTTCCGCCAGTTTCTTCGGATCGTTCGGCGGCGGCATCGCGGTGGAGAGCTTGAGCAGCAGGATCGCGCGCGCGCTCTCGGGCGACATCGTCTGGCCTTCGAAGGGCTTGGCGGCCCTGATCCAGCCGTTGAGCTGGCCGAGGAAGCGTTCGTTGGCCTTGGCGGCGACGATCTGGCTGTCGTCGTTGATGTAGGTCGAGGACAGCCACTGCGCGGCGGTCAGATCGGGGTAGGTGTCCTTGAATTCGCGGTTGATGCGCGCGACGAGCGCATCGGCGTTCGCGTCGGTGCCGTTGGCGCCGGCCTGCGCGTCGGCGGTGTCCTTCGATGCGTCTTTCTGACAGGCGGAGAGAGCGAGCAGGCCCGCGCCGACGGCGAGGGCGAGAAGGGTGATGCGAGGGTTCACGTGAAATCTCCGGTGGCCGGATGGCTCAGCCCCGGAGGCTAGTGCGCCGGCCCCGGCCGCGCAAGGCCGGGAGGTGGTTTCCGCGCCCTGGTCCGATCGCCCGGTTCAAGCGTCATGTCCGAGCCGCATGCTCAAACCGCATGCTCAGGCGGCGTGTTCGGGATAGAGGCCGTCGATCACCGAATAACCGGCGCCATCCCAGTTGTCCGGGATCGCGTCCGCTTCCCAGGCGAGGACTTCGGGATCCGCGAGCAGGGTGTCGCGGTAGGCCGCGGCGGGCGCGGAGACCGGCACCGCGTACGTGCGCAGGCGGGTGGCGATCGGCGCGAAGAACGC
>JAYRTK010000493.1:0-1559 GCA_041919595.1 Lysobacteraceae bacterium | reverse complement strand
AGGACATGATCGGCGCGTACATGGGTCTGTTCCCCCAGTGACGACCGCCGCATGGCCACGTACCGCATCGGACTGACCGGCGGCATCGCCTCGGGCAAGACCGCGGTCGGCCGCGCCTTCGAATCCCTCGGTATCGTCGTCGCCGACGCCGATCTCGCCGCGCGCGATACGGTGGCCATCGGCAGCGCCGGGCTGGCCGAAGTGATCGCCGCATTCGGCGCCGAAGTCCTCGCCGCCGACGGCGGTCTCGACCGCGCCGCGATGCGCCGCCGCATCTTCGGCGATGAAGACGCACGCAGGCGTCTCGAAGGCATCGTGCATCCACGCGTCCGCGAGACCCTCGCCCGCCAGTGCGCGGAAGCACCGGGCGCGTACGCGGTGGCCGCGATTCCGCTGCTGACCGAAGTCGGCGGCCGCGCCGCCTATCCCTGGCTGGACCGCATACTCGTCGTCGACGTGCCGGTGGAAACCCAACACGCGCGCCTGCTCGAACGCGACGGCATCGACGCCGCGCTCGCCGACCGCATGATCGCCGCACAGGCGACTCGGCAACAGCGCCTCGCGCTCGCCGACGACGTGATCGTCAACAGCGGATCGCTCGACGACCTCCAGCGCCACGTCGCGGCGCTGGACGCGCGTTATCGCACGCTGGCGGCAGGCTGAGGCGACAGCTCGCGGAGCAACGCCGCGAGCGCCTGCCGGTTGGTATCCGTCGACGCGTCGAACTGCGCCTCCATCGCCTGCAGCGTGTCTTCGGCGATCGCCCAGTGCAGCGGGAAATTCGCGTTCTTGTCGACGAACAGCGCGAATTCGACGTAGGCGCCCGACTTGCCCGGCGCCTGGCAGACACGCCGTTTCAGACCGAGCTTGGCCTGATCGGCGCGCGCCTCGCGCCCTTTGTACAGCGCGACCAGCGGATCCAGTGCCTCGCCCAGCACGAACGGCCGCGCGGCGCGACGGTCGGGACGCGTCGCCGGCGAGTTGCGGCAATCGAAGCGGAAATCCGCCTCGCGGATCGGATCGTTGCGGATCTGCACGACGATCGTCCTGACCTTGCCCGCGAAATTCCGGTTGCGGTTCACCGCCCAGACGATGTCGTCCGCGGACGCGGTGCCGGCATTGTCGAAATATCCGCCATCGACCAGCCGCACGCCACGGCAGGCACTGCGTCGGCCGTAGCGGCCGGCCGGACTCAACCAGGTGAAGCGCGCGCTGTTGTGGACCACGCCCGACAGCGGCGCGCTGTAACGCTCGATCCCGGAACCGTCCCGATCGCTCGGCAACAAACATTCGTTGCCGTCGTAGGCGCCGAGGAAGGCGCCATCGACGCGTTCGATCTCGGCATCGAGCGGCACGTCGCCGATTTCGGTGGCCGCTGCCGGCTCGGTGACCTCACCGGCCGACTTCGCGACCGCCTGCGTGACGACCGCGTTCACTGCGAGCCTGCTGCGCAGCGCGCCCGTGGACGCGGCCGCGGGATTCAGCAGCACCGGCGCCTGGACCAGACGCTCGCCGGTCGCGGCGAGCGTCGTGTTCGCCAGCAGCAGCGGCAACTGGTG
>JAYRTK010000492.1:0-1567 GCA_041919595.1 Lysobacteraceae bacterium | reverse complement strand
TGGCGTGCGCAGCGACAGCCGTCCGCCGATCAGGTAGCCGATCGCCAGCGCGGTCATGAACACCGCGATCAGGGCGCCCCAGACGAAGATCGAACTGCCGAAATACGGCGCCAGCAGCCGCCCGCCCAGCAGTTCGACACCCATCACGAAGAAACCGCTCGCCCCGGCCGCCAGATACAGCGCGGGATTGCGCCAGCGGCCGTTGCCGTTGCGGCGTGCGCCTGCGCCCGCGGAGGCGGGTGGGTGGCTGGCGGAGGCGCTGGCGGACATGCCGATTTCCTGAATGGGGGATGCGGGATTGTGCCAGTGGCCGACGGCGGCGGATATATGTCAAATGAACTTGACATCCAGAAAATGATATGTAAATTGAAGATTACATTTTGTCATTCAAGGGTGACGTGCCATGACAATGCCGAGTGGGGTGCGCTGGGGATTGGTGATGGCCGCGGGCGGCGCGCTCTGGTTGCTGTTGGCCGGGCCCGGATGGGTGCTGGGCTGGAATACGGACCTGCCGGGGATGGCCCTGCTGCTGGTCAGCGTCGTCTGCCTGCTGCAGGCCGTTTCGCGGATGCCGCGCGAGGCGTTGATGCGGTCGGCCTCTCCGTCCGAGTGGTACGCCCGCATCGGCCTGGGGTTCACCCTGATCGCGATGCTGTATGTCCTCGCGAATCTGCAGGACCTCGCGGGGACGCCGACGCCGACGCCCAGCCCGGAAGCGGCCGCGGTCGCGCGCAATCTGGTGATGCTGCTGATCGCGTGGTCGGTGATCTCCGGCATGCTCGCTTCGCGCTGGAAGGGGGCGGCGGAACAGGACGAACGCGATCGCGAGATCGCGGCGCAGGCCGCCGGATGGGGCCGTGGCGCGCTGGTCGTCTGCGTGATCGGCATCGCGGCGGCCCTGGGGCTCACCCCGCCGGACCTGCTCGGATGGGCGACGTCGTCGATGATCGCCCACATGCTGATCTTCGCGCTGATGTGGGGATGGGGCTGCGAGTACGCGGCGACGCTGGCGTATTACCGGAGCGACAGAAGGGCGGGCGCATGAACAAGCACGAGACCTACGCGTGGTTTCGCGTCGTCTTCATCGGAACGGCCTTCGCTTGGCTGTGCTGGCGACTGTTCTTCGCCGATGCGACCGCCGGCAACGCTGTCTGGGATCGCACCCGCGAGATGGCGTCGATCGCGGCTTATGCGTTCGTGTTCGCGCTGGCGCTGGCGTGGTGGGTCGAATCCGCGGTCTGCGTGTTCCATCACTGGCGTGACCGGCGATGACGTCCATCCCGATCGCCAACCAGATCCGGCGCCTGCGCTTCGTCCATGGCGAGATGACCCAGGAGGCGTTGGCGCAGGCCTGCGGCGTCACCCGGCAGACGATCATCGCGCTGGAAGCGGAGCGCTATACGCCGTCGCTGGCACTGGCATTCCGGATCGCGCGCGCGTTCGGTGTCGGCATCGAGGAGGTCTTCCAGTGGAAGGACACACCATGAGCGCCGGTCGTGCGCGTCGCCGCGCTTCGATCGCCGGACCTGCGGCTGTGTGGGTCTTCGGCGCCTCCTCCGCGTGGTTC
>JAYRTK010000491.1:0-1580 GCA_041919595.1 Lysobacteraceae bacterium | reverse complement strand
TCGACCTGCAATTCGCCCGCGCCCTCGGCAGCGAAGGCATCCTGTGCATACCGATGCTGTCGCGCAACCGGACCTACGGCGTGATGATTTGCGGCCTGAGCGCCAACCAGTATAGCCGCCTCTCCCGCCGCCTGCCCTGGCTGCTCAATTTCGGGCGGATCGCGGCAATCAGCCTGGAAACACTGAACGAAGCCCGCGTTTTCCGACAGAAGGCGCGCGACGACGCCTCCACCCACTTCAACCGCCAGGCCCGGCGAGTCATCCACGAAGCGCGCAATCCGCTCGGCATCATCAAGAGCTACCTGAAGATTCTCGATCGCAAGCTGCCGGCCGAAACCGAGATCCGCCAGGAACTCGAAATCCTCACCGAGGAAATCGACCGCGTCGCCGAAATCGTCGGCAAGATGAGCGAGATTCCCAGCGAAACGCCGACCGGCGAAAGCTTGAATGTCTGCGACCTGCTGCGCGAACTGATGCTGCTCTACGGCGAGCCGCTGTTCAATGCCAAGGGGCTGCGCGTCGATCTGGCGCTACCCAACCAGCCGCAGAACGTCACCTGCACGCGCGACAGCCTGAAGCAGATCGTGCTGAACCTGTGGAAGAACGCCTCGGAGGCGCTGAGCGAAGGGCAGCAGATCAAGATCACGCTGACCGACAACGTCGTGCACAACGGCACCTTCTACATCCAGTTGCGCCTGGACGACAACGGACCGGGCATGAGCGATGAAGCGATGCGCTCCATCCACCGGCCGCGCGAGGCCCAACCGGCGGGCAACCGCGGTCTCGGCCTGTCCATCGTCGGCGAACTGGCCCGTCAGCAGTCGATACCGATCACCTGCCGCAGCCAGCTCGGCCTGGGCACCAGCATCGCCTTGCTGCTGCCCAAATACCTGGCGGACAACCAAGAACCCTCGGTCGAAAACACCGGGACGATACTTCGCTGAGGCTTCGGAGGAACGATGACTGCACTTTCAGAAATCGAGGGCTTTGACATGATCGCAGACGATATCGGCGAGATACGCATCCTGATCGTCGATGACGAGCCCCGCTTCCGCAGCGCCTACCGCCTGCTGCTCGCCGCCGAAAACCGCCGGATCGACGAATGTGCCAACGGCGCCGAGGCCCTGAAACGGCTCGACCGGCGCGACATCGATGTCGTCGTACTCGACCTGCGCCTGCCCGACATCGGCGGCATCGAGATCATGGAATGGCTGAGCCGCAACCTGATCCCGACCTCGGTCATCATCTTCAGCGCCGACGAGTCGATCGACTCGGCCATCCACGCGCTGCGCCAGGGCGCCTTCGAATTCATCCGCAAGCACAGCGACCCGGACGACCTGATCCAGGCGGTCGAGCGCGCCGTGCGCCGCCGTCGCCTGGAGCGCGAGCACGCCGTGATGACGGCCCAACTGGAACGCTCGGAACGCCTGCACCGCTTCCTCGTCGACCAGTCGCCCGACCTGATCTACACGCTCGACGGCGAAGGCCGCTTCCTCTTCGTCAACAACCGCGTCGAGACCCTGCTCGGCTATACCCGCGAAGAACTGATCGGTCAGCACTACACGACCATCGTCCATGAA
>JAYRTK010000490.1:0-1580 GCA_041919595.1 Lysobacteraceae bacterium | reverse complement strand
TGAAGAGATAGCTGGACATCGACAAGGCTTCCTTCGTTGTTGGATCCCGCGATCGGGATGTGATGGAGAACGTCCGGACGACCCTTCCCGGGCCACCGGTCGCCGCCGGGCACTCCGGCGGCAGCTATATCCCTTGATCGGGATGAAAAGATGGGGCGCATGATACACCCCGCGGGCGGGGTTTGCATGACTGCCCGGGCGCGCCGCGCCGCCCGCGGTTCCGGACCGCGGCGCCGTGCGGGCCACGGGCGTACGGAGGGTCTTCCGACTTGACGCGGGCCGCCGCCAGCGGGGACCATCCGGGCGCGTCGTCCTGCCGCGGATGCGGGCAGCGCGACCGCCAGAAGACCGGGACGGTCGGCAGCGATCCTCCATCCTGAACGACCGAACGACGCGCACGGGAGCGCACCGAATGACGACAGGGGTTTCGTTCGAGCGCGACATCGCGCCGCTGTTCGCACCGTATCGCGCCGGGATGTCGTGGAGGTTCGACCTGACCCGCTACGACGACGTTCGCCGCTTCGCGGTGATGATCCACCGCCAGATCAGCAGCCAGAACATGCCGCCGCCGCCGTATCCGCCGCTGACCGAGGCGCAGGTGGCGCTGTTCGCGGCGTGGATGGCGCAGGGACACCCGCCCTGAGACAGGCGCGTCCGCGCCGCGTTCGCAGGAAGCCGTACGAGGTTCCGTCATCGCCGTCGCGCATCCCGCGCGACGGTCCTTCCAGGAAGGATCGCCATGTCCACGATCACCGTCGGTTTCGCGCTGTACCCCGGTTGCACGCTGCTCGACTTCGCGGGCGCCACCCAGATCTTCGCCTACGCCCCCGGCTTCGAGGTGGTCTGGATCGCCGCGAACCGCGATCCGATTCCGACCACCGAAGGCGTGACCGTCAATCCGGGGGCGACCTTCGACGATCATCCGCCGCTGTCGATCGTGTTCGTGCCCGGCGGCGGCAGCGAAGGCGTGTCCGCGGCGATGCTCGATCCGCGGTTCCAGGGCTGGCTCAAGGGCGTCGTCGCCGGCGCCGACTGGGCCGGTTCGGTCTGTACCGGCGCCTTCATCCTGGCCGCGGCCGGCGCTTTCGACGGTTGCAGCGCGACCACCTACTGGAGCGCGCGTCCGGTGCTGGATCTGTTTCCGACGCTCACCGTGGTGCCGGGCTACCCGCGCTGGCATGTCGACGAAGAGAAGAAGCGCTTCAGCGGCGGCGGCATCTCGTCCTCGCTGGATCTCGCCCTGCGTCTGGTCGAGATCGTCGCCGGTCCCGATGTCGCGCAGAGCACGCAGTTGATGAACCAGTACGCGCCGCAGCCGCCGCTGCACGCGGGCGATCCGACCGAGGCCTCGCCGGAGCTGGTGATCCGTGTCACCCAGTCGCAGGCGGGATTCACCGCAGGCCTGATCGCGGCGACGAAGCAGGTGCTGGGGCAGGGCTGAGTCCGTTCCGCGGCCATGGCTTCCGGCACCGTGTCGCGGTGCCGGCGGCAGGTAGCATGCGCGGATGGACTCCCTCAGCCAGATCGTGCTCGGCGGCGCCATCGCCGCCGCCATCGCCCCCGCCGGACATCGCCGCGCC
>JAYRTK010000489.1:0-1606 GCA_041919595.1 Lysobacteraceae bacterium | reverse complement strand
CGCGCCTTCTTCGAGCGCGACTTCGAGATGCGCTTCCGTCCCAGCTATTTCCCCTTCACCGAGCCCTCGGCCGAGGTCGACATCGCCTGGCAGCAGCCGGACGGTTCGACCCGCTGGCTGGAAGTGCTGGGCTGCGGCATGGTCCACCCGAACGTGCTGCGCAACGTCGGCATCGATCCCGAACGCTACACCGGCTTCGCCTTCGGGCTCGGCGTCGAACGCTTCGCGATGCTGCGCTACGGCGTCAACGACCTGCGCGACTTCTTCGACAACGACGTACGGTTCCTGCGGCAGTTCGCGTAATCCGCGACGCGGCGACAATCGCTGTCATCCCGAGCGCAGCGAGGGATCTGCTTTTCAATCCGGACATTCGAACAGCAGGTTCCTCACTGCATTCGGAATGACAAATTCGAAGGTGTCCAAGCATGAAATTCTCCGAAAACTGGCTGCGTCAACACGTGAAGACCGATGCCTCGCGCGAGCAGCTCGCGGCGACGCTGACCGCGATCGGTCTCGAAGTCGAAGAGATGACCGTGCTCGGCGCGGCGCTCGACGGCGTGGTCGTCGCGCGCATCGTCGAATGCGCCCGCCATCCGGAAGCCGATCGCCTGCAGATCTGCCAGGTCGACGCGGGGCAGGGCACGCCGCTGCAGATCGTCTGTGGCGCGCCGAACGCGCGTCCGGGCCTGATCGCGCCGCTGGCGACCATCGGCACGCGGGTCGGCGAATTGACGATCAAGGCCGCGAAACTGCGCGGCGTCGAATCCAACGGCATGCTCTGCTCGGCGAAGGAGCTCGGCATCGATGCCGACGCGTCCGGCCTGCTCGAACTGCCCACCGACGCGCCGATCGGCACGCCGCTGGCCGAATACCTCGGTCTGCCCGACGCCGCGATCGAACTGAAACTCACGCCGAACCGCGCCGACTGCTTCGGCGTGCGCGGCATCGCCTTCGACGTGGCCGCCGCGCTCGGCAGTGCGGTCGAACCGCTGAGCGCCGATCCGGTGCCCGCGGCGAGCGACGCGACGATGGCGGTCGAACTCGATGCCGGCGCGAAAGTGCCGCGATTCGCCGGTCGCGTCATCGACGGCGTCGACGCGACCGTGGCCACCCCGCTGTGGATGGCCGAGCGCCTGCGTCGCAGCGGCGTGCGACCGATCAGCTTCCTGGTCGACGTGACCCAGTACGTGATGCTGGAACTCGGTCAGCCGATGCACGCCTTCGACAAGGACACGCTGCAGGGACCGGTGGTCGTGCGTCCCGCGCGTGCCGGCGAGGAAACGACGCTGCTCGACGGCCGCACCGTCGCGCTCGACGAGGATTTTCTGGTCGTCTCCGACAGCACCGGCGGCCGCGCCGCGCGCGCGGTCGCGCTGGGCGGCATCATGGGCGGTCACGACACCCGCGTCACCGACGCCACCCGCAACGTGTTCCTGGAAGCGGCGCACTGGATTCCGTCGGCGATCATCGGCCGCAGCCGAAAACACGGCATGCATACCGATGCCGGCCATCGTTTCGAGCGTGGCGTCGATCCGGAACTGCCGCGGCTTGCGATCGAGTACGCGACGAAACTCATTCTCGACATCGCCGGCGGCACGCCCGGCCC
>JAYRTK010000488.1:0-1613 GCA_041919595.1 Lysobacteraceae bacterium | reverse complement strand
ACCCTCTGGCTGGCGTTCGTGCTGTCGTGTTTCCGGATGATGTGGGTCGGGTCGCGTCCGCTCGGCGAACTCACCTGGGAGCGCGGCGCAGCGCCGGAGGCCGACGGCGATGCCGAGACCGCGCTGGCCGAGCTCGATGCGCTGGAGGCGGGCATCGCCGAAGGCCGGGCGATCGCGCTGACCCTGCTGTTGTCGCTGATCGGTTTCTTCGTGTCCGCCTTCTTCCTCAGCCGCAGCTACGTGATCGTGCTGTATCTGCTGGCCGCGCTGGTGGTGGCGCATTACGCCGACATGCGGCGGGAGGATCCGGGTCTGCCGCGGTTCCCGCTGACGAACGATGTGCTGCTCTGGCCGGCGGTCGGCATCGCCGGCGCGATCGGTCTCTACGTGATGGTCAAGGTCCTTCTGGTGATGCAATGACGCTCCGCGCGCGCACGCTCCGCAATACGTTGTTCTCCTCGGTGGCGATGTACACCGAGTTCGCGCTCGGAATGCTGACTTCGATCCTGATCGCCCGTCATCTCGGTCCCGAGGGTTTCGGCGCCTACAGCGCGGTGATCCTGCTGGTCGGCATGGGCGTGGCGGCGACCAATTCCGGCACCGCCAGCGCCGCGATCAAGTTCGTGGCCGAGCTGCGCGGCGGCGACCGCGAGCCGCTGGTGCGGTCGCTGGTGGCGTATCTGCGTCGTGTGCAGCGTGCGTTCCTCGCGGCGGTGCTGCTGCTGGGGGCGCTCGCGCTGTGGTTGGCCGGGCATCGGGTCGCTCCGAGCTTCCATCACGGCATGCTGTTCTGTTTCCTCGTTGTCGCGATCGCCCTGCGCGCCGGCTACATGTTCAATATCGGCGTGGCCAAGGGGCTGGAGGATTTCCGGATCAACGCGATGGTCGCGGTGTATTCGGCACCGCTCAATCTGGCGATGGTGGCGGCGGTGATGTGGTTCGATCTGCCGGTGGCATGGCTGCTCGGGGTGTTCCTGGTCTCGAGCGTGGTGTTCTACGCGATGTCGTGGGCGCAATTGCGGCCGCTGCTGCCGCCCGGCGACGAGCGCCCCGCGCTGCCCGCGGACCTGGTGCCGCGGGTGCGCCGGCAGATGCTCTACAGCACCCTGATCGTCACCGTCGGCTTCGTCGTCGCCAGCGAAGTCGAGGTGTTGTTCCTCAATGCCTATTCCGATCCGCACGCCGCCGGCCAGTTCAAGGTCGGCTATCAGCTCGCCAGTGGCGCCGCGGCGCTGGTGCCCGGCGTGTTCGGTGCGCTGCTGTTGCCGATGATGGCCAACGCGCTGAGCCAGGGGCGCGAGGTCGCCGGTCATCGCTTCGCCGCCTCGACCGCCTATCTGATGCTGTTGGCGGCGCCGCTGGTCGCATTCGGCATGGTGCTGTCCGATCCCCTGATCGACCTGCTCTACGGGGCTGCGTACGAGGAAGCCTCGGTGGTGTTCGCGGTCTGTCTCGCCGGCGCCGCGGTCATCACCACCGCGCAGGGCGCGTCGAGCCTGCTGATCAGCGCCGACCGCCAGCGCGCGGTGCTGGCGCTGATCGTGGTCTGCGGTCTGCTGAAGCTCGGGCTCGACGCCTGGCTGATCCATGTCGACGGCCTGCGCGGCGCGCTG
>JAYRTK010000487.1:0-1622 GCA_041919595.1 Lysobacteraceae bacterium | reverse complement strand
GGCTGAGGGCATTACGCCGCAAGCGCTGGTTGCCGGCATTGCGGCGGGCCGGCCGCAGTACCTCGACGGCTTCCACATCAGCTTCGACAACTGGCACTCGACCGATTCGCCGGAGAACGTCGAACTGTCGCAGGACATCTACGTGCGTCTGCGCGAAGCCGGCTTCATCGACCGCAAGGTGATCGAGCAGTTCTTCGACCCGGTCAAGGCGATGTTCCTGCCCGACCGCTACATCAAGGGCGAGTGCCCGCGCTGCGGCGCGAAGGACCAGTACGGCGACAACTGCGAGAGCTGCGGCGCGGTGTACGCACCGACCGAGCTGAAGAACCCGTACTCGGCGCTGTCCGGCGCGACGCCGGTGATCAAGCAGTCGGAGCATTTCTTCTTCCGCCTGTCGGACCCGCGCTGCGTCGAGTTCCTGCGCGGCTGGACACAGGACGGCCGACTGCAACCGCAGATCGCCAACAAGGCCAAGGAGTGGCTGGAATCGGGCGACGGGCTCGCGGACTGGGACATCTCGCGCGACGAACCCTATTTCGGCATTCCGATCCCGGATGCGCCGGGCAAGTATTTCTACGTCTGGCTGGATGCGCCGATCGGCTACCTCGCGAGCCTGAAGAATCATTTCCACAAGCTCGGCGGTGACATGGCGGCCTTCCTCGCCGACAAGCAGACCGAGCAGATCCACTTCATCGGCAAAGACATCGTCTACTTCCACTGCCTCTTCTGGCCGGCGATGCTGCATTTCGCTGGCACGCCCTACAAGGTGCCGAACAACGTCTTCGTGCATGGTTTCATGACCGTGTCGGGCGAGAAGATGAGCAAGTCGCGCGGCACCGGCATCTCGCCGCTGCGCTACCTGGAACTCGGCATGAACGCCGAGTGGATGCGCTACTACATCGCCGCCAAGCTCAACGCAAACGTCGAAGACGTCGACTTCACCTCCGAAGACTTCCTCGCGCGGGTCAATTCCGACCTGATCGGCAAGTATGTGAACATCGCCAGCCGCTGCGCCGGCTTCGTCACCAAGCGCTTCGGCGGCAAAGTGTCGACCGAGTTCGGCACGGAAGGCGCGACGCTGTTGGCGGCCATCGCGGCGGCAGCCGGCCCGGTTGGCGACTTCCTCGAAGGGCGCGAGTACTCGAAGGCGATCCGCGAGATCATGGCGCTCGCCGACCGCACCAACGAATACGTCAACGCCAACGCACCGTGGGAACTCGCCAAGCAGGAAGGCCGTGAAGCCGATCTGCACCGCGTGTGCTCGGTAGCGCTGAACGCCTTCGCACGCCTCACCCGCATGCTGGCGCCGGTGATGCCGGCCGTAGCGGGCAAAGTGGGCCGTCTGTTCAACTGCGATTTCTCGCGTTGGGACGACACCAGCCTGCTGGCAACGATCAACCCCTACGAGCACCTGATGACCCGCGTCGACCCGAAACAACTCGAGGCCCTGTTCCCGCCGCCCGAGAACATCCCGCCCGCCGCGCCGGAGCAACCGCAGCGCCACAGCCAGCACCAGACGCACGAAGCGGTGGAAGAAGCGAAGAAGGCTGACGAGTTCGAGCCCTTCATCAGCATCGACGACTTCGGCAAGGTCGATCTGCGCATCGCGAAGATCGTCTCGG
>JAYRTK010000486.1:0-1632 GCA_041919595.1 Lysobacteraceae bacterium | reverse complement strand
GGGCTGCCGTTCACGGCGTTGTCGACCCAGGTGCGGAACCGGCTGTAGGGCGTGCGCGTGATGTCGACGAAGGTGAGGTTCATCGGAATTTCGGCCGCCTGCGCCATGGTGATGCCGGCGGTGCCGCGACCGGGTCGCCGCGGGATCGGTCGCACTGTCGTCGCGCGTTCGGCGGCGAGCGGTTGGCGTTCGGTCTCGACGAAGCGCGAGCGCAGCGTCTGCATCAGCCGCGAGGGCCCGGCGAGGGCGAGGCCGGCGGTCGCGACGGCGGTGGCGACAAGGATGGTACCGGCGAGGCGCTGCCGGCCGGCGCGGGCGGGCGTGGGGGCGACGATGTCGGAACGATGGGGCTGGCGCATGGCGTGAACTCGGGTCTCGCGTCCGTGGCGATCGGATGGGCTACGGTTCGCGCCCCCTGATGCGCCCGGTTCCGCCCCGGATGCAGCGCGCCCTGCGGAGAGACCGGAATGGCGTCTGCTCCCGGCCGCCGCGCAAGCTGGACACGGCAACCTGAACGCAGTATGGCGAGGGGCCCTGCGTCGAAAGTGTGATCGGAAGGACGCTTGCTGCGGTGCGAGACAAAAAGCGTGAAGTCTGTCTCAGGCAAAAGTCAGGTCGCGTTCAGTTTGAGACTTCTTCCAGCTCGATGATGTAACTGCCCGCGCCACCGGCCGCGTCGCCGGCGATGTCCAGCCGCCAGCCGCTGCGGAATTCGGCACCGTCCACGCTGCGCCAGTCCAGCGCCGTCAGGCGGGCGTCGGCCGGTTCGACCACCCGGATCCGCAGTCGGCCGGCCACGGCGTCCCGGCCGCGGATCTGTGGTTCGACCGGGAGCTGCAGCTGGAACACCGCCCGGGTGTCGGCGTCGGTGGCGTAGCGGTCTTCCACCCGCAACCGGCGGCCGGCGAAGTCCAGACGGCGGGTCCAGCGCCGCACCGATGCGTCCGCACCGTAGGCGGGGCCGAGGTCGGCCTCGATCCGCAGGGCGCCGTCCGCGCCTTCGTGCACCGTCATCGTCGAGACCGTGGGCTGGCACTGATGGACGATACGGTCGTCGCGGGGCGCCTGGCACTGGCGACCGATCGGCGCCGCGCGCTCGAAGCGCAGGACGTTGTGGGTCTCGGTGCCCTGCTGGATGCCGCTGTGGGACCAGATGTTCTCGGACACGGTCAGCCAGTCGCCCGCGAACAGGGTGAAGCCGCCCTGTTCCTGGTGCGCATGGCTTTCGTTGTAGGGGCCGGCCACCACGGCCAGCCACATCGCGTCCCGGTCCCAGCCGCTGCGTGCGAACAGATGCCCCGTGCCGCGCGCGTGATGGAACAGTGCGGTTGGTGGCGGCGCTTCCGCGTCGCCGGCCGCGAGCAGATCGTGTCCGGTGTTGAAGCCGTTGCTCATCCGGTCGATGGCGATGCGGTGCAGCCACCACCCGGCCTGGGCCCGGGCCTGCGGATCGCGGCTCAGCGCGCGCGCTTCCAGCACCAGCCGGCGGTGGTAGTCGTACAGTTCCGGGACCGACACCCGCGACTGGTCGCCGATCGGCGCGAACCGGTCCAGCGTCGGCACCGTCGCGTGGATCCAGTAGGCGATGCTGTCGTTCGCATGCGTGCCGGCGTTGGCGATGTCTTCGCCGGT
>JAYRTK010000485.1:0-1651 GCA_041919595.1 Lysobacteraceae bacterium | reverse complement strand
GAACTGGTGCGCGAGGCGCACGCGCTGGGCTACACCGAACCCGACCCGCGCGACGACCTGTCCGGCACGGACGTGGCACGCAAGCTGACCATCCTTGCCCGCGAGGCCGGGATGCCGCTGTCGCTGGGCGATGTCGAGGTGGAAAGCCTGGTGCCCGAATCCCTGCGCGCCGCCGACCGCGACGGCTTCATGGCCGGACTGGCCTCACTGGACGCGCCGATGCAGGCGCGGCTCGATGCAGCCCGCGCGAACGGCTGCGTGCTGCGCTATGTCGCCCGCCTACAACGCGACGGCACTGCGCGGGTTGCGTTGCTCGAACTGCCGGACGACCATGCCTTCGCCCACCTGCGACTGACCGACAACTGCGTGCAATTCACCACCCGCCGCTACTGCGACAACCCGCTGATCGTGCAGGGCCCGGGCGCCGGTCCGGAGGTCACCGCCGCCGGCGTGTTCTCCGACCTGCTGCGCGTCGCCGGTTCGCTGGGAGCGCGCCTGTGAACGCCGCGCCCGTGGAAGTCCGCGCATTCGCGCCCGGTTCGGTGGGCAATGTCGGCGTCGGTTTCGACATCCTCGGCCACAGCATCGCCGGCATCGGCGATGTGGCTACCGTGCGCCGGATCGACGCGCCCGCCGTGCGCATCGCCGCCATCCGCGGCACCGTCACCGACCTGCCGCTGGACGCGCAGCGCAATACCGCCGGCATGGCCCTGATCTCACTGCGCGAGGCGCTGGACTTGCCGTTCGGCTTCGAGCTGGAACTCGACAAGGGCATCCCGCTCGGCTCCGGCCTGGGCGGCTCGGCGGCGTCCTGCGTGGCCGCGCTGGTGGCGGCGAATGCGCTGCTGGATGCACCGCTCGCCGCCGACGCCCTGTATCCGCACGCACTGGCCGGCGAAGCGGTCGCCAGCGGCGGCAGGCATGGCGACAACGTCGGGCCGATGCTGCTGGGCGGGCTGGTGCTGGCCACTGCGGAACGGCTGACCCGGATCGAAGTGCCCGCCGCGTGGCATGCCGCCGTGGTGCATCCGCATGCGGTGCTGGAGACGCGACAGGCACGCGCCGCGCTGGCCGGTGATTACGCGCTGGGCGAATTCGTGGCGCAGAGCGCGCAACTCGCGCAGGTGCTGCTGGGCTGCGAACGTGGCGACGTGGCACTGGTGCGCGCGGGATTGAATGACCTGCTGGTGGAACCACGCCGCGCGCCGCTGATCGCCGGCTTCGCCGCGGTGAAGGAGGCCGCGCTGGCTGCGGGTGCGATGGGTGCCAGCATTTCGGGCGCGGGTCCCAGCGTGTTCGCGTGGGGCGAATCGCGCGCCGATGCCGAACGCGCCGCCACGGCGATGGCCGCCGCGTTCGCAGGGGCCGGCTTCGACAGCGACATCCACCTCACCCCGGTCGCCGGCCCGGCCGCGGCGGTGATCGCATGAGGATGCTGAGCACGCGCGGGATCGCCCCCGCGGCATCGATCAGCGATGCGATCGCCGCCGGGCTGGCACCGGATGGCGGCCTGTACATGCCGGCGTCGTTGCCGTCGTTCACACCTGCGGATTTCGACGGCGCCGACACCCTCGCGCAGGTTGCGCAACGCCTGTTGCGGCCGTTCTTCGCGGGCGACGCGCTGGAAGGCGAACTCGCGGCGATCTGCGCC
>JAYRTK010000484.1:0-1652 GCA_041919595.1 Lysobacteraceae bacterium | reverse complement strand
GTCATCGACGTTCGCGCGATGCAGGCGCAGGCGATGCGGCGTCGCGGCGTCGCCCGCCGCATCCAGCCGCAACTGCGCGGCTTCCACGCATTCGGCGCCCGCCTGGCATGCGGCCGCACGCAGCATGGCGTCGAAACGGACGCGGTCCAGTTGCAGACCGCGCCCCTGCAGCGTGCGCATCGCATCCTCGGTGTGCGGCGTGTCCGACCCCCACCAGGCCAGCGTGCCCGGACTCGTGCGATGTCCGTCCGCGAGCGTGCACTCGAGCACGCCCAGCGCCTGCAGCAACGGCCGTGTCGCGGCCGGCAGGCCTTCGCCGATACGGAAGGCATCGCGGGGCCGGCCGTTCGCGCCGCAGGCATCGGCGAGCAGCACCCGCCGGCCCGCCCGGGCGAGTGTGATCGCGGCGGCGGCTCCGGCCGGGCCGCCGCCCACGATCGCGACATCGCAGGTCCGCGTGCGCATCCGCCGTCGTGCGCGTCAGTCGCGTTTGCGGTTCCGGCGGACCGGCAACGGCAGCAGCACTTCGCCCACCTGCGCGTCGGTCGCTTCGGCACCTGCCAGTGTCGCCGCCGCATCGGTCGTGGCCGCCAGCCGCTTCGCTGCCGGGGTCGAGGCCGCCTTCGGACCGAAACTCGCCACCATCATCGTCTCCGGGAACGCCGGCTCGCCGGTCACGCCCGGACGGACTTCGACCACGCCCATCGAGCCGAAGATGTCGACCATCGCGTGCATCTGCTCCGGGACGCCGACCCGGCCGAGCGGTGCATTCCAGTCGAAGCGTTTGCGGAAGGCGAGCACGCGCGCGTCCATCGGCTGCGAGGCATCGCGCACGATCTCGTAATCGCTCTCGCTCAGCACCTGGTTCGGCACCCTTGCCGGCCAGAAGGTCGGCACGAACGGGTCGTATTTCGACTGGCTGAAATAGCCGCCGCGGCAGAACGCGGTGTCCGCCTGCCAGGGCAGTCCCATCCAGCGCGTGATGTCACCGGGTCCCTGCGCGCGCAGCGGACCGATGGCGGAGAGGATCGTCGCCTGGTCCAGGGTCTTGCCGTAATCGCGTTCGGGTTCGCCCTCGGGGCGGTGACGGATGCGGAACGGTCCCGAATACAGCGTCTGATGACGCATCGGCCAGGTCATTTCGCAGCCGGGATGGAAGGCATCGGCCAGACAGAAATCGAGCGCGGCGCGATCGAGCATCGCCGGTTGCAGCGCCGCGGGCAGATCGTCGATGTCGCGGACCGGCTCGGTGCCGGGGCGGCCCCAGTCGGCGTCGAAATCGCCCGCGGCCCAGCGTTGGAGGATTTGCGACTGGGTCGTGGTGATCGTGGCGTTCTGGCGCGGGTTGTCGATCGCGGGCAGTTCCATCGCGTCGCCGAACAGCCACGGCCATGGCAGCTGGTTGCCGTCGGCCGGGACCGGCGGGCGGAAGTTGTGGAAGATCTGCAGCCGCAGTTCGGCGTTGAGGTCGTAGGCTTTCGGCGCGGGTTTCGCGGCGAGGCGGGCGATGAAGGCGGGGTCGTCGAAATCGTAGGGCCCCTGATGTCCGAACTGCACCGAATAGCCCTGGTTCACCCACTGCAGGCCGCTCAGCCGCTGCAGGATCGGATGCACGTCGCGGGTGAAGGACACCGTCGACGGCGGCGCCATCC
>JAYRTK010000483.1:0-1672 GCA_041919595.1 Lysobacteraceae bacterium | reverse complement strand
CCGACGGGCTTCGAACACCATCCGCGTTCTTCCACGTATCCGGGGGATTCACATGTCACGCATCAAGCAGAAGCGCGTCGCCATCGCGATCGGCGCGCTGATCGCCACCGCCGCAGCGGCCGCGGTCGCGGTCTATCAGGCACGGGTCGCGACCGACGGCGACGAAGGCTCGTCGCTCGCCGGGATCCAGGCCACCGCGATCCACAGCCAGGGCGACACGGTCGGCGCCATCAATCAGGGTTCGGGCGGCATCCGGAGCGCGGCCGGGTCCGCCGTCTCGGACAGCCAAACCGGTACCTATATCGTGGTCTTCAAGGAAGCGCCGCTGGCGTCGTACAAGGGCACCGTGCCCGGTATCGGCGCGCCCGAGCGCTACCGCGACGAGAGCGGCACGCTGCGTCTCGACGCCACGGGCGACAACTCGCAGGAGTACGTGGACTATCTGCAGACCCGGCAGGCGCAACTCGAAGCGCGGATGTCGGCGATGGCCGGCCGCGACGTCGAACCGCGCCTGACCATGCAACATGCGCTCAACGGCATGGTCGTGGACCTGACCGCCAGCGAGGTGCGTGCGATCCGCGCGCTGTCCGACGTGCGCCTGGTCGAGGCCTATCGCGAATACCCGCTCGACACCGACGTCGGCCCGACCCTGATCGGCGCGCCGCCGGTGTGGGATGGCAGCAATCCCGGCGCCCCCGGCCCGTTCAGGGGCGAGAGCGTGGTCGTCGGCATCATCGACACCGGCATCAACTTCGGCAGCCCGTCGTTCTCGGCGGTCGGCCCGGTCGATGGTTACGCCCACACCAACCCGCTGGGCAGCGGCAACTATCTCGGCACCTGCGACGTCGGTGGCCCGGATGCCGGCCGCTGCAACGACAAGCTGATCGGCGGTTACGACTTCATCTGCGGCGCGCCGAACAACGCCTGCACCAACGCCGCGCTGCGCGAAGAGCCCGGTTTCGGCGATACCAACGGCCATGGCAGCCATACCGCCAGCACCGCCGCCGGCAACGTCCGCGACGTGCTCTACAGCGGCAACACGATCCGTATTTCCGGCGTCGCGCCGCACGCCAACATCATCGCCTACGACACCTGCTACACGATCATCTCGACCGGTCAGGGGTTGTGCCCGAATACGGCGACCGTCCCGGCCATCGATCAGGCCGTCGCGGACGGCGTCGTCGATGTCCTCAACTTCTCGATCGGCGGCGGCAGCGCCCCCTGGGACGAGGCCACCTCGCTGGCGTTCCTGAACGCGGTCGATGCCGGCATCTTCGTCGCGGCTTCCGCCGGCAACAGCGGCCCGGGCGCGAACACCATGGGCCACCATGAGCCGTGGGTCAGCTCCACCGCCGCCGCGCAGCACGGCCGCGCCGGTTTCTCGATCGCGATGACCGTGACCGGCCCGGCGCCGGTGCCGGCCAATCTGGCGCCGATCCTCGTCAATCAGGGCAGTGGCGGCGTCGCCTTCAGCGCCAGCATTCCCGGCACCACGCCGCTGTACATCAGCTCGGGCATCAACACCGCCAGCGACGGTTGCGCGGCCTATCCGGCCAACACCTTCGCCGGAGGCATCGCGGTGATCCGCCGCGGCACCTGCTCCTTCGCGATCAAGGTCAACAACGCCAGCGCCGCCGGTGCGGTCGCGGTGGTGATCGCCAACAACGCCGCG
>JAYRTK010000482.1:0-1676 GCA_041919595.1 Lysobacteraceae bacterium | reverse complement strand
ACACCTTCACCCCGTTCTTCTCGCCCACGAACTCCCACGTGTTTGAGCCGGAGAACCTCCAGGCCAGACTCGCGACCCAGTACGCGACCACCAGGAACACCAGCGACCACAGCAGGAACTTCGCGATCCTGCGACCCCAGCGCTTCGGCTTTGCCGCGGCGATTTCAGCATTCATGTCTTCGACACCTCGTTGTTGTTGACGAACGCGGCGACGCGATGGCGTCGCCGCAATGATTCACAGCCCTTGATCCAGACGTTTCGCCGCGTACTTCCCCAGACACACCAGCGTCAGCGTCGGCGACACCATGCGCTGCGGCGGGACGATCGAACCGTCGCAGACATACAGCCCGTCGCAGCCCGCACGCAGGTCCGCGTCCAGGTGCTCCCCGATCCTGACCACACCGCCGAGATGGGCGGCCCCCATCTGCGAGCGGAAGATCCGTCCGCCGCCGGCATGACGCACGATCTCGCGCGCCATCGCCTCGCCACGGGCCATGCGGTCCTGGTCCTCGGGCCGCAGCGTCTTGTGGAACCTGCCATCGGGCCCGATGCCTCCTCCGAGCGCGTCGCGGATCATGACGCCGACGCCGAGACTCCGCGACCGCTGGAACATCCGCAGGAATTTCCCGTTGCCCAGCATCAGCGCGCGATGCAGCATCCCGCAGAAATTCGCGTCCCCGAGGGTGATGCCTTCCTCCAGTTCGACGCCCATGGCGCCGCCGAAGTTGTCGATCTCCGCCTCGCCCCGGGCGAGGCCGAACACCACGAAGCTGGGATGGCAGTAGAAGCCGCTGTCGGAAAAATCGCCGAGACCGCTTTCGCGCAGGATCAGCGGCGTGACCGCGGAACCCGCGGCCAGCACGACCTTGGCGCCGTGGACCCGCCGGCGCTCCCGCGTGTCCTTGCCGGTCGAGCGCTCGTATTCGACGCCGATCGCACGTCCGCCGTCGCCCGGCGTCCCGTCCACGAGCACCCGCACGACGCGGGCACGATCGATCAGGGTCGCGCCGCGGGCGATCGCCTCGCGCAGATAGGCCCGAGCGGTCCATTTCGCGTCGGCGGTGTAGCGGCCGCCGCTCTTCGCCTCGTCGACCAGCATCTCGCGTTTCTTCCAGTCGTGGCCCAGCGCGCGGGCGCTGTCGCGGATCCTCGCCGTGCGCCTGCCGAGCAGCGCGTCGCTGAGTTCGCCGACCGGAAGCTCGCGTCGGGTCTCTTCCAGTTCGGAAGCGATATCGACCCCCAGATCGCGCAGGGCTTCCATCGGCGGAGGATCGGCGACGGCGAAATAGAAGGTCGTCGTGCCGCCGACGACATCCGCCTTGGCGACCGCCAGACCGTCGGCGACCGGCACCGTCGCCAGCGCCTTGGCCATCGAGAACAGGTTTTCCCGGAGATCGACATCGACGCCGCGATCGAGCACCAGCACGCGACGGCCGCGCATCGAAAGCTCGCGCGCGATCGTCGCGCCGCCGACGCCCGAGCCGACGACGATCACATCGTATTCCACGCTGTCGCGAACGCTGTCCAATGCCCTGCCCTTCCGTTGTTGCCGCGATATGCCCACGCCTTGCCGCACCGCCCCGGGCGCCTTCAATCCTGGTACTTCTCGTACAACTCCATGGTCTTCCGGTGCGTCGGGTTGTCCCACTGGAAGCCGGTCAGCTCTTCGTCGAGCT
>JAYRTK010000481.1:0-1686 GCA_041919595.1 Lysobacteraceae bacterium | reverse complement strand
GACGAAGCGGTCGTGGTCCACCGGCTTCTGATGTAGCGGTTGGCGCGGATCGCCGGCAGCACTTCGCGGCCTGCGGCTGGGGCATGGGCGGTCGGTCCTGGGTGGGCGGAATCCAGGCGTCTGCGTCGTAAAGCGCATGTGCACATGGCCGCGACGATGCCCGCGCCCGCCGCGAGCGGGCACAATGGCCGGATGCTCTCGACCTATCCGCTGCTGTCCTCGCAGATCGCCTTCGGCCTGATCCTGGCCGTCGGGCTGTACCTGTTCATTTCCGAGAGGCTTCGGGTCGACGTCACCGCGATGCTGATCCTGCTGGCGCTGGTGCTGACCGGCGTGCTGGACAGCAAGCAGGCGCTGTCCGGCTTCGCCAGCGAGCCGGCGATCATCGTCGCCGCGGTCTTCGTGATTTCCGGGGCGCTCGCCGCCACTGGCATCAGCGAACGGCTGGGGGCGTGGATCGGGCGCGCCGCCGGCGTCCACGAGTGGCGCACGATCGCGGTGGTGATGCCGGCGGTGGCCCTGCTGGCGGCGTTCACCCACCATGTGATGGTGACCGCGATGATGCTGCCGCTGCTGCTGCGGCATGCACGCGACCGCCAGTTGCCGGCTTCGCGGCTGCTGATGCCGATGTCGCTGGCGGCGTCGCTGGGCACCACCCTGACCCTGTTCAGCGCGCCGGCGTTCCTGCTCGCCAGCGACATGCTGCAACGCGCCGGGACCGACGGCCTCGGGATCTTCTCGATCACCCCGATCGGCATCGCCCTGGTGCTGGTCGGGACCAGCTACATGCTCGGCGCGCGCTGGCTGCTGCCCAAGCGCAGCGGCACCCACGGCGACGACGACTACCTGCGGCTGGACCGCTACCGCACCGAACTGCTGGTGGTGAAGGACGGGCGCTGGACCACCCGCCCGCTCAGCGAACTGCACAAGGCGCTGGGCGCGCGCTTCCGCCTGCTCGGCTGGCTGCGCGATGGCGTGCGGCGCGACGACCTCACCGCGACCAGTCCGCTGCTGGCCGGCGACGTGCTGCTGGTCGAGGCCTCCGCCGACGAGCTGCTGTCGCTGCACGACGACCCCGGCCTGGACCTCAACGCGATCGTGCGCTTCAACGACACCGTCAGCGGCGAGGGCGCGCCGCAGCTGGTGCAGGCG
This sequence comes from Lysobacteraceae bacterium, assembly GCA_041919595.1. GTDB lineage: Bacteria > Pseudomonadota > Gammaproteobacteria > Xanthomonadales > Xanthomonadaceae > Lysobacter_I. Next base: position 534 of record JAYRTK010000481.1, on the reverse strand, counting down.
GTGGTCGCCCCGGGCTCTGAATTCATCGGCCGCAGCATCCGCGAGCTCGACTTCGCCCGCCAGTTCCACGCAGTGATCGCCGGCCTGTGGCGGCGCGAGGGCGACATGGCCGACCGGCTGTCGGACGCGCGCCTGCGCGAGGGCGACCTGCTGGTGCTGTACGGGCGCCCGTCGCGGTTCTCCGACCTCGCGGCGCACCATGGCTTCCTGATGCTGGTGCCGTTTGCCGGCGAGGCCAAGCGCCGCGTGCATGCGCCGTTGGCGTTGCTGATCCTCGGCGTCACCATCCTCGCCGCCGCCACCGAGTGGCTGTCCGCCCCGCTGGCGTTCCTGATGGGCGCGGTGGCGATGGTCTCGACCCGCTGCGTCGACATCCAGCAGGCCTACCGGGGCATCGACGTACGCATTTTCGTGATGATCGCCGGGGTGATCCCGCTCGGCATCGCGATGGAACAGACCGGCACCGCCGACCTGCTGGCGCGCGGGCTGTCGCACATGGTGGCGGGATGGCCGGCGCTGCCGATCCTGCTGGTG
>JAYRTK010000480.1:0-1699 GCA_041919595.1 Lysobacteraceae bacterium | reverse complement strand
GCCCGTTTCGCCGCCGAGCCCCTGGACGCGACCTGGGCCCGCCGCGAGGAGCGCACGCTGGACACCTTCTTCGCGGCCGACACGCTGCGCGCGCAGGGCCTGCCGATGCCCGCCGGGCTGCAGACCGCCTGTCACAGCAGCACGTGCAAGATCAGCGCGCGCTTCGCCGATCCGGTTGAAGCCGAAGCGATCACACGCCGTCTGGCGGTGCATCTGTCCGCGCGTCTGCCCTATGGCGCGACCCTGCCGCGCACCCAGGACGACGGCAGCGTGCAGGTCGACGCCTGGTATTCCACGCAGCGCATCGCGATGTGATCCCACGACGTCGGGCGCGTGGCGGAACACCCCCGCGCGCCCAGACGCTGTCCCCACGGCAAGGGTCGGATGCCACCCGGGCTCACCACCACCCGGGCATCCGCTGCGGATCCAGCCCGCCGACCTCGAACAGCGCCTTGCGCTTGCCGAGGCCCTTCGCCGGGAATTCGATCTCGATGGTCTTCGCCGTCTTCGTCAGCGTCCACAGCGATTTTTCGTCGTCGATGAACATCGCGATCGCTTCATCGGTCTTCGGGCGCGAGGCCGGCAGCGATTTCGGCGGCTGACCGTCGACCGAGACCTGCACGCGACAACCGCCGTAGCAGTCGAAATCGCCGCGCTGCAGGACCAGATAGCTGCTGCGGCCCCAGTCCGGATGGTCGCGGAAGATCAGGCGGACCCGGGTCGGACCGCTGCCGTCGACATCGACGTCGTCCTTCGCGTAGATCGCGGAGGAACGCTGCAGCCCGCCGGGCACATCCTGGGTACCGTAGGCCCACAGCGCGGCGGTGCGCGCAGCTTCGCGGCCGGCGTCGAGTTTCGCCTTCACCGCCTCCGCTTCGCCGGCGACGCGCTTCGCGGCCTCGGTGCCGGGGTAATCGTGGATCAGGACATCGGCCTGGGCCTTCGCGAGCGCCCAGTTCTGCTGGTTCACCGCGGCATCGAAGGCGTCGGCGCCCTGCTTCGCCGCGGCTTCCCGCGCCGCGGCCTGCTCGGCGGCGGCGGCCTTCGCGGCTTCGGGATCCTCGCCGCAGGCGGCGAGCAGCGCGGTGCACAGCGCGAGCGACAACAGGCGCGCGGCGGACGGATTCACGATCGTCATGGCAACTCCGTGGCGTGGGGTCAGAACGCGCCGGCCGGCGGTCCGGCGGGCGCGCCGCGTTCGACCAGCATCGCGACCGCTTCGGCGGTTTCGCCCGGACGCTCCATCAGCGACATGTGGCCGCAGCCGTCCAGCATCACCTGGCTGGCGTGCGGGATACGCGCGGCGTACAGCGCCATCGCGCTGGGGTCGATGACCTTGTCCTCGCGGCACCACAACAACAACGTCGGCTGTTCGATCCGCGCCGCTTCCTGTCCGGGCAGGAAGCGCTCGTCGCCGCGACCGATCTTCGCCAGCACGCGCTGCTCGAAATCGGCGTCGCGCCGGCGTTGCGCGATGTAGATGCGATCGACCGGCCACGGCAGGTACGGCACCGTCGCGCGGTCGTGGAACACGGTGTCGAGGTAGCGCCGCAGCGAGGCCTCGTCGTTCACCGCGAACGGATTGCGGCCGGCGAGGACCGCTTCGCCGAAGGCGTTGTCCTGGAAGCGGACGCCGGCGGCGTCGAGCAGACCGACGCGGGCGACCCGGTCCGGCCGGTGCGCGGCGGTCAGCGCGGCG
>JAYRTK010000479.1:0-1724 GCA_041919595.1 Lysobacteraceae bacterium | reverse complement strand
GATCATGGACTCGTAGATGTCATCTGTCATGCCGCTTCTTCCTTATTGGTTCCAGTTGCTCCGTGCCGACGGTCGGCCATGCCGGCCGCGCCTCATGGATAGGTCAGTGCGTATCCCTGCAGGCCCAGCGACTTGATGCGACGATCGAATTCGATGTTGTTGGGGTACTGCTGCTGTGCCGGCGGCTGTTCCGGGTCGACGAGCAGAATGGGGTCGCTGGTGTTCAACCGGCGACCGTCTGCCGCAAACAGGTAGCGCCATTCGCAGAATGCGCAACCTGTCGGGTATTCGCCGTATTCCACGATGAAATAGGGCGCGCCGTCGTTGGCGATCGCACAGCCGATGCCCACGGCGGTGTACGCGTGCATTTCCTCCGGTGCGCTCAGCGCGATATCGCCGTTTGCTCCGGTCATCCGCAGCCGGGTCCTGGATGCCGGGCCGCCGCCTCCGCTGAGGGTCAGTGTGGTGCCGCCGCAACTGCGGGTCGTGTCCTGCCCCGATGCGGGCTTGGCCTCCGAGGCGGGGGCTCCCGCTGCCGGCTTGGCGAATGCCGGATCGACCACTTTCACCAGCCGCCAGCAGGTGTCGCGTTCGAACGTATAGAGCAATTGCGCGTCGGAATCCGGGATTTCGAGCGCCACGACCGCGCGCGTGCTCTCCAGCGAGACGCGACGATAGACCAGGCCTTCCCGACGCTGTGCCTCCCGTCCGGGCATGACCGGGAAGGTCAGGCGTTGACGCGGGGTGCGGGTGATCACTTCGGCGGGTTCGGGCTGCGCGTTCCAGTCGACATGGGCCGTGTCCACGACCTCGGCGGAGAACGTGCGCTGCAATGCGGCGTCTTCGGCGAATGCGGCCACGAAGGTGTCGATGTCGGCGGCAGGGCATTCGCTCGACGCCGTCGCGGTGGCCGTCTCTTGTTGCCCGGATGCGCTCGAAGAGATTGCCGTTGCCGTTGTCGCCGCCGTGAGCGCAGCGTCCTGGCGGCACGCGCCCAGCGCTATCGTCAGCGCGAAGAGAACGCAGGCCGCGAACGTGCGTGACGGATGCGGTGGCGGAAGCGGATGTCGTTTCATGTGCAGTCGCAGGTAGGGGCGGGCACAGGGAAGCGACCGGTCGCATCCATGCTCGTCGAGTGTAGCATTCGGTCGGAAGCGGGGTTTCTGTGCATTTCCCTTGCCATCTGTGCGATGCGCGCCGGAGCGCCTCCTGCCTGGGCCGCTTGCGTATCGCCCCGGATATTCCGCAGACCGTCGATCTCCTTGTCGGTGTACACGGCATCGAAGGGGGCGCTCGGGCCGCGCATGATCGAGCAGACGCCGTTCTCGGACACCGTCAGGCGGCGTGTCTCGCCGGAAAAGGTCGTCTCGAACGTGCGCGAGCCGGCCTCCTCGCCGGGCCCGGCCTCGCGATGGTCGCCGGCGAGCGCCGCGAAGTCCGTGCCGCGGTCTTCGCGTCGCGGGATGGCGCGGGCGCTCGTGAAGCCGTGCAGCGCATCGGACAGCGACTGCGCGGAGGCCTCTTCTGGTGCGAACGGGGCTGCCTGCGAAGGCCGTGAACCCATGGCCGCGCCCGGCCCGGACCTGCCATCAGTTGGGGGCGGCCCCGCCTTGCGTTCCCCGCCGCTTCGCCCAATATCGACCATTCGCCTCCCCCATCGACCTTCCCCATGACCCTGAATCTGGCCGAATCCCCTGCCGCCGGCGAATCCGCCGGGGCTGTGC
>JAYRTK010000478.1:0-1736 GCA_041919595.1 Lysobacteraceae bacterium | reverse complement strand
GTGGGCGACGACCTGTTCGTCACCAATCCGAAGATCTTCCGCGAGGGCATCGACCAGGGCGTGGCCAACGCGATCCTGATCAAGGTCAACCAGATCGGCACGCTGACCGAAACGCTGGAGGCGATCGCGATGGCCGATGCGGCGAAGTACGCGGCGATCGTGTCGCACCGTTCGGGCGAGACCGAGGACACGACCATCGCCGACATCGCGGTCGCGACCACCGCCACCCAGATCAAGACCGGCTCGCTGTGTCGCAGCGACCGCGTGGCGAAGTACAACCAGTTGCTGCGCATCGAACAGGCGCTGGGCGCTTCGGCGAAGTACGCCGGTCGCGCGGCGTTCGTGTCGTTGAACCGGGGTTGATGCGGCCCGGATGAGCGACGCCAATCGCCCGTTGCGCATTCTCGCGCTGCTGCTGCTCGCGGTGTTCGCGTGGCTGCAGGTCCGCTTGTGGTTCGGCGAGGGCGGCGCGGCCGCCACCGCCGAGTTGCAGTCGAAGGTCGCGCGCCAGACCGGGGAGAACCGCGGCCTGCGTCAGCGCAACGAGCAGCTCGCGGCCGAAGTCGAGAACCTCAAGTCGGGCGAATCCGCGGCCGAGGAGCGCGCGCGCAGCGAGTTGGGCATGATCAAGCCGGGCGAGACCTTCTATCGTGTGGTCGAACCGCCGATGCCGATCGATGCCGGTGCCGAGGCGTCGGCGGACGGAGGCGAGACGCCGTGACGCAGGATCGCGTGCGGGGCGGACTCTGGGCGGTGGTACCCGCGGCGGGACGCGGCACGCGCTTCGGTGGCGACACGCCGAAACAGTATCTCGACGTCGCCGGTCGTCCGGTGATCGCGCACACGCTCGAACGGTTGCTGTCGCATCCCGCGGTCCAGGGGGCGGTGGTCGTGCTCGCGGCCGACGATGCGCTGTGGCCCGGCTGGACCGCGTTCGCGGGCAAGCCGGTGCTGACCTGCCTCGGCGGCGCGGAGCGTGCCGATTCGGTGCTCGCCGGCCTCCACGCGCTGCCGGAGACCGTGCGCGCCGACGATTTCGTGCTGGTGCACGATGCGGCGCGTCCGAATCTGTCGCATGTCGATCTCGACCGTCTGCTCGATCGGGGCGTCGCCGATCCGGTCGGCGCGATCCTCGCCGCACCGGTGCGCGATACGCTGAAACGCGCCGGCGACGACGGCGGCATCGACCGCACCGAGCCGCGCGAGCGCCTCTGGCGCGCGTTCACGCCGCAGATGTTCCGGCGCCTGCAATTGCGCCGCGCGCTGGAGGCCGCGCATGCGGCCGGGCTCGCCATCACCGACGAATCGATGGCGATGGAACGACAGGGCCTGCGCCCGCTGCTGGTCGAGGGCGGCGAGGACAATTTCAAGATCACCACGCCGTCCGATCTGGCGCGATTCGCGTTCGAGCTGGGGCTGCGCGTTTCGTAGCAGCGGTTCGAGCCGCGAAACACGCCACAATCGATCGCGGCTCAAGCCGCTCCTGCAGGAATATTCGATGTCAATCACTTCCATCCGTATCGGTCAGGGTTTCGATGTCCACGCCTTCGGCGAGGGCGACCACGTGATGCTCGGCGGCGTGCGGATCGCGCACGAACGCGGCATCGTCGCCCACAGCGACGGCGACGTGGTCCTGCACGCGCTGTGCGACGCCCTGCTCGGCGCGGTCGCGCTGGGCGACATCGGCCGGCATTTTCCGCCGTCCGATCCGCGCTGGAAGGATGTCGACAGCCGCG
>JAYRTK010000477.1:0-1746 GCA_041919595.1 Lysobacteraceae bacterium | reverse complement strand
GCCAGCTTCGGCTACAACAATCTGGTCAGCGACATGCGCAGCCTCGCGGTGATGCGCGACACCGGCTGCCCGGTGGTGTTCGACGCCACCCATTCGGTGCAGTTGCCGGGCGGGCAGGGCAGCAGCAGCGGCGGCCAGCGCGAATTCGTGCCGGTGCTCGCGCGTGCCGCCACCGCGGTCGGCATCGCCGGCCTGTTCATGGAAACCCATCCGGATCCGAGCAGGGCGCTCAGCGACGGGCCGAACGCGTGGCCGCTGCCGAAGATGCGCGCGCTGCTGGAAACGCTGCAGGCGCTGGATGCGGTGACCAAGCGCAATGGTTTTCTCGAAGCCGATGTCTGATCCGCGCCGCGCGACCCGCTTCGGCGGCCGGACCGTCCTGCTGCTCGCGATGTTCGCGGGACTGGCCGGTTGCGACGACGGTTCCGAACTGGAGGCGGCGATCGCCGCCGAGGACGAACCGCGCGTCGAGGTATCGCCCGAGATCCGCAGGCATCGCGAGGCGGTGATCGCTTCGGTCGCCTATTCCAGCCCCGAACTGGCCTCGCAGACGCGCCAGTACTATCGGGCGCTCGACGCCGGCCCGCAGTCGCGCGCGGTGCGCGATGTGGGTGGTGCGACGCACGTGAACGCCCAGTTGCGCGCGGCGGAGTTGTTCCATTTCGCGCACAAGCTCGACGGTTGCGTCGCCGATGTCTTCGCGACCCGCAGCCCGCAGGGCCAGTTGCGACTGCTGCAGCGATTGGCCGCCGGCAAGCACGGCGCGGCGATGATCGCGGATGCGAAGCGCCACGATGCCGACGGGTATGCGTTCGATCTGTCCGGCTACGGAGACCGACCGAACTCGTTGCAGCGCATCGCCGCCGCCTACGACACGCTGTCGGTGCACTGGCGGAGCATCGGCACGCAGAAGGGCAACGACCAGGCGGCCAGGGTGTTCGCCGAGACCATGCTGCACCTCGCCGCCGCCAGCGACGGCAAGTGCGTTCCCGATCCGAAACTCCAATCCCTCCTCGATTCGATGCCATCATGACCACGATCACGAAGATCCACGCTCGCGAAATCCTCGACAGCCGAGGCAATCCCACGCTCGAAGCCGAAGTCACCCTGGCCGACGGCAGCTTCGGCCGCGCGATGGTGCCGTCGGGCGCGTCCACCGGCACCAAGGAAGCCGTCGAACTGCGCGATGGCGACAAGACCCGCTATCTCGGCAAGGGCGTGCAGAAGGCCGTCGGCAACGTCAACACGACCATCGCGCAGGCGCTGACGGGGCTCGACGCAGCGGACCAGACCGGCCTGGACAAGCGTCTGATCGATCTCGACGGCACCGAGAACAAGGGCCGGCTCGGCGCGAACGCGCTGCTGGGCGTGTCGATGGCCGCGGCGCACGCGGTGGCGGCCTCGCGCAAGCAGGCGCTGTGGCAATACCTCGCCAATGGCCGCGACGTGTCGCTGCCGGTGCCGATGATGAACATCATCAATGGCGGCGCGCACGCCGACAACAACGTCGACCTGCAGGAATTCATGGTGTTGCCGGTCGGGTTCGATTCGTTCTCCGAGGCGCTGCGCTGCGGCACCGAGATCTTCCACGCGCTGAAGTCTGTGCTGAAGGGCAAGGGCCTGAGCACGGCGGTCGGCGACGAAGGCGGTTTCGCGCCCGACCTGCGCAGCAATTCCGAAGCGCTGGACACGATCATCGAAGCCATCGGCAAGGCCGGCTACAAGGCCGGCGAGGACGTGCTGCTC
>JAYRTK010000476.1:0-1752 GCA_041919595.1 Lysobacteraceae bacterium | reverse complement strand
CGTCCACCCCGATTCGCGCTGCCGGCATGGCCCGGCGGCGCGCCCGTCTCTGTCCTCCGGCGGAGTCCTGGAGGACGGATCCCCCCGTCGTCGACCCATCGACGACGTTCATGTCCCAAGGTCCGCATCACGGGACCGCCCCACACAGGGTCCCGGTGCACAACAGGAGTCGTTGCAACATGATCAGACCGAACAAGCATCACGCACTCAAACTCACCGCGCTCGCCGTCGCGGCCGCGGCCATCGTCGCTCCGGTGGCATGGTCCGGCGGACGCGCACCGATCGTCGACCGCAGCCAGGCCCAGTTCCGTGCCGCGGCGCAGGAAGAACAGTACGATCGATTCATCGTCACCTACCGCGACAGCGCGCGGGTGGCGAAAAGCGCCGCACAGACGCGCTTCGCCAAGGCCGCGAGCGACACCGGCACCAGCATCCTCGGCCTGCGCACGCTGTCGACCGGCGCCGAAGTGATCCGCACCGACCGCAAGCTCGGCAAGGCCGACAGCAAGCGGCTGATGGAAGCGCTGCTGCAGGATCCGAACGTCCTGTCCGTCGAACCCGACGTGCGGATGACCCCGCGCTTCGTGCCCAACGATCCGCTCTACGCGCAGCAGTGGCATTACAAGAACGGCGCCGGCGGCATCAATCTCGAACCGGCCTGGGACATCACCCGGGGCGACGGCGTCGTCGTGGCGGTGATCGACACCGGCATCACGCCGCACAGCGAGTTCGCCGGGCAACTGGTGCCGGGCTACGACTTCATCGGCGATCTCGACACCGCGGTCGACGGCGATGGTCGCGATGCCGATCCGAACGATCCGGGCGACTGGCACGACGGCGAATGCAACATCTTCGGCATCCCCGAGGACAGCAGCTGGCACGGCACCCACGTCGCCGGCACCATCGCCGCCCTGACCGACAACGGTGCCGGCGTCGCCGGTGTCGCGCCGAACGCGAAGGTCCAGCCGGTCCGCGCGCTCGGCAAGTGCGGCGGTTTCCTTTCCGACATCATCGACGGCATCACCTGGAGCTCGGGCGGCACCGTCGCCGGCGTGCCGGCGAACGCGAATCCGGCCGAAGTGATCAACATGAGTCTGGGCGGCGGCGGCGCCTGCGGCGTCGCGCTGCAGAGCGCGATCGACGCGGCGGTCGGCCGTGGCACCACGGTGGTGGTCGCGGCCGGCAATTCCGGCGGCGATGCGGCCGCCGAACAGCCGGCGAGCTGCAACAACGTGGTCACGGTGTCCGCGGTCGGCCCGACCGGCACCCTCGCCGACTACTCGAACTTCGGCGAAAAGGTCGACGTGGCCGCACCGGGCGGTACCGGCGCCTCGCCGGCGGCCGACAATGTGCTGTCGACGCTGAATCTGGGCACCACCGATCAGGCCGGGGAAGGCTATGCGTGGTATGCCGGCACATCGATGGCTTCGCCTCACGTCGCCGGCGTGGTCGCGCTGATCCAGGCCGCCTCGGCGACGCCGAAGACGCCCGCGCAGGTCGAGAAGATCCTCCGCAACACCGCCTACGCCAACGGCGGCTTCCCGGGCGGCTGCTCGTATGCCCTGCCCTGCGGCACCGGCATCGTCGATGCCACCGCCGCGGTCCGCGTCGCCAACGGTACCGATCCGCTGCCGTCCGACCCGCCGGGTCCGCCGCCGCCGCCGCCGGCCACCGAACTGACCAACGGCGTGACCGTCACCGGCATCACCGTCGGCGCCAACGGCGAAGTGAAGTACCAGCTGGTGGTGCCGA
>JAYRTK010000475.1:0-1753 GCA_041919595.1 Lysobacteraceae bacterium | reverse complement strand
GCAGACTCAGGGTTCTTCCGCCGGAATCCCGGCGAAGGACACGGCGCAATCGAGCAGACCCTCGCTGTCGGCGTGGTGGCGCAGCTCGACCGTGTCGCCCGCCAGCGTGACCAGCGCCAGCCAGCTCACCAGACGGACCCGCTCCGGCGCGATCGTGCGTCCCAGCGCGGCGTCGATCCGCAGGCGTTCGCCTGATTCGCCATTGGCGAGCGGAATCTCGGACGAGGCCTCGATGGCGCGGTAGAACACGACGCCATCGACGAGTTCGATGCGGACATGGCGACGGCCCGCCTGCTGGCGCAGACTGCGACTGACGCCGCAGGCCGCGACGGTGAGCGTGAGCGCGGTCTCGCTGATCGTCTCGATCACGTCGAGATCGTCGGTCCAGGTCGGCAGCCACAGCGCCTCTGCCCGGCCCTGCAGGCCATAGAGCAGGCCGCGGTGTGCGGCGCGTTCGGCGCGGCCGAACAACCGCCAGGCGTGCGACTGCGTCGTCCACGCCAGCCCCGAAGCATCGTCGACCTGCGTGCGGCCGACGTCGCCATCGAGGAGGTCGAAGCGACGGGCCAGGATCGCGCTCGGGTCACGGGTTTCGTCCGGGCGGTGTTCGAGCACGGGGAACCCGCGATAGCGCGTCGCCGGCAATGCCGGCGGCCAGTCGCAGGGTTCGGTCGCCTCGAAGCGCAGTTGCGTGGACATCAGCCGATCGGTGTGGCGCCGCAGCTCCGGCGCATCGGTCAGGCGCGCGGTGCGACAGGGCATCAGGCGCGTACCCACCGGCCACGCGCGCCGCGTCGGTGCGCGTAGCGCGATCCGAGCGTTCGCGATCTGCGCGACTTCGACCAGTTCGTAGGTCGCCACGTCGCGCCAGAGCATGGCGAGGCTGCCGACCGCGAAATCCAGACCCGTGGCGTCGACCGGGATCTCGACCGCACCCGCGGCCAGCGGCGCACCGAGCCGCCGCGTATCGACGAACACCGGCAGCGCCCACACGCGCGCTGTCCAATCGAACAGTGCGTTCTCGACCCAGCGCCGCTCGCGCCGATCGGCGAGCACCGCGAACTCCCACGACCGATGCGGCGCCTCGCGCAGCGGCGTGCGGGTGACGGTGCCGGCGATGGCGATCTGGACATCGGTGAGCCAGGCGAGCGTTTCGGTCAGCGGCTCGGACCAGTTGGGCGGCAGCGTCCACGCCTGCAGGCGCAGGCCGTCGATCCGGATCGACCACGTCGCGCCGTCCGCGAAAGAGAGCACCGCGACCGCGTCGATCACCGGCGGGCCGTCAAGGCCCACGGTGAGGGTCAGCACCCGCTCCTGCAGCGGACGCAGCGCCAGCGGCAACGCCCCCGGCGCGACCAGCGTACTGCCGGGATCGCCGTCCAGGCGCAATGCGGTCAGCGTCTGCGGGATCGTGCGCCAGGCATTCCACACCGCGACCTCGCGGGTCAGCTCGGAGACGACGTTTCCCAGCGACAGCGCGGTCGGCAGGACGTGGACGCGGTCGAACAGGTCCTCCGCGAACCGGTGCGCGAGGCGTCCGGTCGCGGGCCAGCGCAGCGCGGCTGGCGCCCGAAACACCCCTGCCCGCGCAACGATGCTCTCGCGGCGGTACGCGGCCGGGGCGAACGCGGCCTCGCCGAGCGAATTCAACTCGATCGAGAGCGCAGGATTGATCGCGCCGAACGCCCGCGGCGTCGGCGCGATGCCGATCAGTCCGGCCATCAGGGCGTGTCCCGCAGCGCGACGCCAAAGG
>JAYRTK010000474.1:0-1754 GCA_041919595.1 Lysobacteraceae bacterium | reverse complement strand
TTCGGCAGGTCCTCCAGGGCCGCCCCCATCATCTTCTGCATCATCTGCGCGAGCCCTTCCATTTCGCCGCTCATCGCCAGACGCCAGCCCTGCGGAGTGCGGTTCAGGGTCACGACCTCCATCTGGGTGATGCGCATGCCCATGGCTTCGGCATGGGCGCGGACAACGAGATGGGTCCGGTCCGCCCCTTCCGGGACCGCCCCCAGGATCTGCTGCTCGCCCAGGCTGACCATGCCCCCCAGCCCGCTGGCCACGGAACGGATGAAGCCGGCGAAGAACTCGGCATCGCTCATCTTCGCGACTTCGGCGGCGGTCTTGCCCGTGCCGAAGAAAGCCGCCGCCAGGCCGTCGCCCCCCTGGCCTTCGAGCAACGGCACGAACATGCCGCGGAAACCGCGCAGCGCCGCGGGGTCGAACGCCTCCGCGGCCGCGGCCCAGTCGCCTGCACGCATCCGGGCATAGGCCTCGACCGCGACCGTCTCCGGGGTCATGTCGGGCGTCAGCGTGGCGGCGGACAACGGCAGGCTCCATGCCGTGGCCAGGGCCAGCGTCAGCAGCGTCATGCGCGCGCGGCCGCGCAGGCGGGAAAACACGGGGGAAACACGCATCGGACACTCCTCGGGGCGAAGACGGGATGATGGGAAAAGCGTACTCAACCGGCGGCAGACGCCTGTCGCTGGAAAACCCGCTGCGGCTGGAGGCAGCCGGTGTCGTCGAGCCGGGCCAGCCCACGGGCGCGTCCGGCCGGATCGAAGACGGCGCAATCGCCAGGGGCTTCATGCGGGAGCCGGAGACGCTGCCCCTGATCGAAACGGCGCACCGCGTCCTCGTTCAGATCGATCCGGCGATAACCGACCAGCCCGACTTCCAGCGGCAACAGGCAGGCGTCGAGGCAATGGGCGTCGCGCTCGGCCAAGGCCTGCAGCGACTCCAGCGTCCACATCCGCGGATCCCGGAACGGGTCCACCCACAGACGGCGCAGTTCGGCCACATGCGCACCGCAACCGAGGGCTTCGCCGAGATCCCGCACCAGACTGCGGACGTAGGTGCCGGACCCGCATTCCACGTGCAAGCGCAACTGCGGCGCATCGCCATCGAGCAGATCCTGTTCCGAGAGCAGTTCGAACGCATGCACGTCGACTTCGCGCGCCTCGATCGCGATCGTCTCGCCGCGGCGGGCCTTGGCGTACAGCGGCTCGCCGCCGCGCTTGAGCGCCGAGTAGATCGGTGGCACCTGCAGGATGCGCCCGGTCAGCGCACGCAGCACGGTGTCCAGCGTGGCGATGTCGTATCGGCCGACCGGACGCTCACGCAGCGGCTGGCCTTCGGCATCGTCGGTATCGGTGACGATCCCCAGGCGAGCCACGGTGTCGTAGGCCTTGCGCGAACCGAGCAGGTTGCCCGCGATCTTGGTCGCTTCGCCGAAACAGATCGGCAGCAGGCCGGTGGCGAGCGGATCGAGACTGCCGGTATGGCCGGCCTTTTCGGCGCGGAAGAGATGGCGCGCGCGCTGCAGCGCCTGGTTCGAACTCAGTCCCCGCGGTTTGTCGAGCAGCAGGATGCCGTCGAGCTTGCGAAACGATTTCTTCGGGGCCTGGGCCATCGGGGGATCATATGCCTTATGCGACGGGTTCTGTAGGGCGGGTCCTGACCCGCCGGCAAGGCAGTTCCGTTCGCTCGGACGATGGTCGGCGTCGATACGATGACTGCGACCGTCCATGGATCCGTCGCGATGGCGGGTCGAGACCGCCCTA
>JAYRTK010000473.1:0-1754 GCA_041919595.1 Lysobacteraceae bacterium | reverse complement strand
GGCGTCACTCCTGATCGACGTGACGCTTGACCGGCTTGTGCACCCAGCGCACGGTCACGCCGCGACGGCGGGCGACGCTCTCGACGTAGGCCACATAGGCCCGGTCTTCCTCGATCCGGGGCTGATAGGTCGTGCCGGGCGGTGCCGGTCTGGCGGCCGGGACGTAGGCGCTTTCGGTGGTCCTGCACCCCGGGAGCACCAGCAGGGCGGCCAACGCGATGGCCGACGCGATCGAGGGAAACCGCCTGACGTTCATGGTCCTGGCGTTCATCGCAACCTCCGGAACGGCGACAGAGCACACGGCACCCGGCGACCGCACGGGCGCTTCACCCGGGGTTATACGCCTGCGTCCACAGGCCGGCTTTTCACCGATCGGTTTTCCGACGAGCGGCGATGCATGCCACGACGCGATCGCTCAGCCCGCGGCGGCCACGCCCTCGACCGGGCCGAGTTCGGCCAGGACCACGGTCGCGTAGGTTCCCGGCGGCAGCGAGAACGACAATCGCAGCGTCCCGGGGGTCGGCCATTCCCAGGCCAGATCCTGCGGGCGCAGGCGCAGGGCCCGGCGCTCCTGTTCCAGCCCGGCGCGCTCCAGACCGGCGCGCAGCGCCTCGGCGTCATCGCCGGTCAACGCGGCGAGTTCCAGCGTCTGCACGGCATCGCGGCTGCGCAGTGCGCCACGCCCCCACAGCGGACCGGACGGATGGATGTCGAAGGCGGCCAGACGCGCGGCCAGCGCGTCGTTCCACGGTTCGGGACCGAACACGCTGCGGCTGCCGTCGAGCATCCACACCTCGCCTTCGAGCGGCCGGTCCCAGTCGTCGCGACGCACGCGTTCGGCCAGGACGCGGTTGAACAGTTCCGAACGCGCGGCCGACAGCAGATGCGTGCGCTCCTCGCGCCGCAGACGACGCCCGCCGAACATCGCCAGGGCCTTCGCGAGGTTGTCGCCCCCGCGCCCGAAGCGCTGTTCGCCGAAATAATTCGGCACGCCGCGCCCGGCGATCGCGCGCAGCCGCGCGTCGATCGCGTCGCGCTCGCCGACGACCTCGCGCAGGGTCAGCACGAAGCGATTGCCGGCCAGCGCGCCCCGCGGCAGTTTCCGCGCATGCCAGTGCGCCGCGAGCACCCGCAGCGATTCGCTGCCGGATCCGGGTGCCTGTTCGAGCGTTGCGGGATCGGGCGCGATCTTCTTCGGCAACCACACGCTGAAACGCTGACGGGTCAGCGCGTGACGATCCTTCAGTCCGGCGTAGCCGATCGCGGATTCGGCGACACCGGCCCATCCCGCGATGCGCTTCGCCGCGAACGCGGTGTTCATGCCGCGCTTCTCGACCGTCAGCAGCAGGTGTTCGCCCGCTCCGGAAGGCTCGAACGCATCGATCTCCTCGACCTCGAAATCCTCAGGCACGCTGCGGATGCGCGCCGACAGCACGGCGGCGCCATGCGCGCGCGGCAGCGCCGTGGCGGCGGCGGCCGCGTCCGGTGTCGTGTCGCTCACAGCGGAACCAGCAGGCACACCGCCTGCGCGGCGATGCCCTCGCCGCGCCCGGCGAAACCGAGCGTCTCGGTGGTGGTCGCCTTCACGCTCACCGCGTCGATCTCGATGCCCAGATCGAGCGCGATCAGCCGGCGCATCTCCTCGGCGTACGGCCCGACCTTCGGCCGCTCGCAGATCACGGTGACGTCGGCGTTGCCGACGCGCCAGCCGAGATTGCGGATCAGATGATCGCAATGCCGCACGAAGACGCGGC
>JAYRTK010000472.1:622-1775 GCA_041919595.1 Lysobacteraceae bacterium | reverse complement strand
TTGTTCGAGAAGGCCCAGGCGATGCCGATCAGCACCGCCAGACCGAACAGGCCGAAGCCGATCCGCATCAACGCTTCCATCCGATATCCCCTACGGCCAGTGGCCAAACCCGGGCAGGGTAGGCCAGCGGGGGGCGGATGGGCAACAGGCCCGCCCGGGCGCCGCGGCCGGCCGACGGCCGGTCGGCGAGGTCACACGTCCCGCGCCACCACCCGGTTGCTGCCCTGCTGTTTGGCCGCCTGCAGCCGGCGGTCGGCGCTGCGCAGCAGCGAGGAGACATCGCTGCCGTCGCTGGGATAGGTGGCCAGACCGCCGCTGAAGGTGATCCGCATCGGGTCGCCGCCGCGTTCGGGGACGAACGGGCGCTCGCCCATCAGGTGACGCAGGCGATCGAGCCGCTCCCATGCGTTGCCGATCGGGCAGCGCATCAGCAGCACGAATTCCTGGCCGCCGATCCGCACCAGTCGCTCCTTGTCGCGCAGGATCTCGCGCATCGAACCGGCGACATGGCGGATCGCGCGGTCGCCGGCGAGATGGCCGTACTGCACGTTGATCCGCTTGAAGTCGTCGAGATCGAGCAGGGCGAGGGTCAACGATTCGCCCGAGTCGCGCACCGATTCGAGGATCCGCGGCATCCGCTGGATCAGCCAGGCGCGGTTGGGCAGGCCGGTGAGACCGTCGCTGCCGGAGGATTCGATCAACCGCTGCATGCGATAGACCACGGTCGCGGTGAGCATCGTCATCAGCAGCATCAGCACCAGGCGCTCGACCTGGCTGCCGATCGACACGGTGCCGTAATCCACGGAGACCAGTTGATCCGGCGATTCGGCGCGCGCGTACAGCAGCGCGATCAGCACGAGGTACTGCAGGATCGCCATCCAGCCCGCGTACAGCGTCAGTCGACCGTCGTTGCGCAGCGCGGTCATGCCGATCGAGAACAGATAGAAGCACCACACGATCAGACTGTTGAACGGCGCCACCGGGTCGCTGAAATGCAGCAGGCCCAGCACCACCGTGGTGGTGGTGACGTCGTAGGTGGTGGTGGCGTAGGACAACCAGCCATGACGGCGGGGGGGGGCGGGGGGCGCCCGCCCGCTCGGGGCGCGGCTGGTGTTGTGGACAGACGGGCGCAGTCCCACCATCAGCACCGAGG
>JAYRTK010000472.1:0-612 GCA_041919595.1 Lysobacteraceae bacterium | reverse complement strand
GTGCTGGCCGGCCAGCACCAGCCAGATCTGCGCGCAGATGTTGATGAAGACCGACGCGCCCAGTCCGACCATCAGCTCGGTGGCGCTGCCGGCGCCGGCATTGCCGATCAGGGCCACCAGCGGCAACAGCAGGGTCAGCGCGGACAGGGTGGCGCGGACCCGGGCGACCAGCAATTCGCCGCCGGCGCCGAGATCCAGCATGACTTCGTCCGGACGCGAGAACAGTGTCCGCAGCAGGTCCCGCTTCCAGTCGCCGGTGATGCTCATGCCGTTCCGCGCCCGCCTTCTCCCGTTGGGCCGACAGGATACCGTCGCCGGCCGCGGCGCGTCGCGACACGCGATCCGGCCATCGGCGGCCGCATCATGGGCCGCATGTCGGGTCGTATGATGCGGATTCGTTCAATCGATTCATGGAGAGCATCGATGCAGACCCGAAAGGACCGAAAGCGCAGGGTGCGTTGGCTGGGCGCCACCGTCGCCCTGCTGGGCGCGCTGGTCGCCCACGCCGGCACCGCCGCCGCACAGAGCCTGCGGATGGACCAGTTGTACATGCTGCAACCGCACAACAGCTACGACCACAGCACGCAACTGACGAACTGGCTCAATGCCGGC
>JAYRTK010000471.1:0-1790 GCA_041919595.1 Lysobacteraceae bacterium | reverse complement strand
CGGCTTCCCTCGTCGTGATCGACTCCATGCAACGATAGCTTGACGAAGCGGTACGCGGGTGTGATGGGTATTGCGATTTGCCGGGGCATGTATACGGTTACATGCGAATTCGTACGGAAACACGGCCGGATATACCGCCGTCTGCGATCTCGGCGAGTTCGGGATGCGACGACATGGCCCGCCCCGACATCAGGCGACGAGCCGGCCGTTCAGAGGTTCTGGTAATTCGGCCCGGAGCCGCCTTCCGGCGTGACCCAGTCGATGATCCGATACGGGTCCTTGATGTCGCAGGTCTTGCAGTGCACGCAGTTCGCGGCGTTGATCTGCAGCCGCTTGCCGGCGTCGTCGCCGACGATCTCGTACACCCCCGCCGGGCAGAACTTCGTGCAGGGATTGCCGTACTCCTCGGCGCATTGGGTCACGCAGACCGAGGTGTCGCGCACGCGCAGATGCACCGGCTGGTCTTCGTCATGTTCGGTGGCGGCGAAATAGACCGCCGCCAGGCGATCGCGCGGCGCGAGCGTGCGGTCGAGGTAGTCGCGTTTCGGCGCTTCGTGCGCACCGATCTTGTGCAGCGAGGACCAGTCGGCCTTGTTCCTGAGGGTCCACGGCGACGCACCGCCGGTGACCGTTTCCCACGCGGCGTTGAGCATGCCGAACCACAGTCCACGCTTGAACCCCGGCTTGATGTTGCGGACCTTCTTCAGTTCGGCCATCGCGTCGGACGCACGCAGTTTCGCGTCGAACCCCTCCGGCGCCAGCGACGATGCGACCAGGTGTTCCGCGGCGAGCATGCCGGAACGGATGGCCTGATGCGTGCCTTTGACTTTCGGCACATTGAGCAGACCGGCGGTATCGCCGATCAGCAGCGCACCGGGCATTTCGGTCTTCGGCAGCGACTGCCAGCCGCCGGTGACGATGGCGCGCGCGCCCGCGGACACGATCGAACCACCCTCGAGCAGCGGCTTGATCATCGGATGGTTCTTCCATTGCTGGAAGGCTTCCCACGGCTTGTAGTCCGGGTCGCTGTAATCCAGGCCGCTGACGTAACCGAGCGCGATCCGGCCCTTGTCCAGGTGATACAGGAAGCTGCCGCCGTAGGTCTTGCTGTCCGCGGGCCAACCGAAGCTGTGCACGATCCTGCCCGGGCTGACGCGGTCCTCGGGGACCTGCCACAACTCCTTGATGCCGATCGAATAGCCCTGCGGGTCGCTGTCGGCATCGAGCTTGAAGCGTTCGATCAGGCGCTTGGTCAGATGGCCGCGCGCGCCCTCGGCGAGTACGGTGACTTTCGCGCGGATATCGATGCCGGCGGTGAAACCGGGCTTGTGCGAACCGTCCTTCGCCACGCCCATGTCGCCGATGCGCACGCCCACGACCTTGCCATCGTCGTCGTGCAGGGTCTCGGCGGCGGCGAACCCCGGGTAGATCTCGACGCCGAGCGCTTCGGCCTGCGGTGCCAGCCACGCGCACATCGCGCCGAGCGAGACGATCACGTTGCCGTGATTGTTCATGCCCGGCGGCACCGGCAGTTTGCGGCCGCCGGTTTTCGTGAGCAGCCAGAATTCGTCTTCGGTGGCCGGCACGCAGATCGGCGGCGGATTGGCGCGCCATTCGGGCAGGAGGCTGTCGAGCGGGCCGGTCTCGATCACCGCGCCCGACAGGATCTGGGCACCGATCGTCGAGGCCTTTTCGATGACGCAGACGCTGATGTCGGGATTCAACTGTTTCAGCCGGATCGCGAACGCCAGACCCGCAGGGCCTGCGCCGACGGTGACGATGTCGTACTC
>JAYRTK010000470.1:0-1799 GCA_041919595.1 Lysobacteraceae bacterium | reverse complement strand
CACCAGCAGCCAGGTCACCAGCAGCGCCAGCAGGAACGCGATCAGATTGAACCCGCCCTTGTGGGTGACGCCGTCCACCAGATGCACGGAGGTATTGCCGTCCACGTGCTGGGTGTAGAACGGACCCGCGGTCAACACATCGGGCAATCCCAATCCGTGGAACGCGAGGAAGCCGTTCGCGTATCCGGACCAGCCGACCGACACCGCGCCGGCCGCGACCGCATATTCGAGGATCAGCGCCCAGCCCACCATCCAGGCGATCAGTTCGCCGAGCACCGCATAGGAGTATGTGTAGGCCGAACCGGACACCGGCACCATCGCCGCGATTTCGGAGTAGATCAACGCGGTCAGCGCGCAGACGATGCCGGCGATCACGAACGAATACATCATGCCCGGGCCGGCCTTGTTGGCCGCGACCGCGGTCAGCACGAAGATGCCGGTGCCGATCACGGCACCGATGCCGAGCATGGTCAGATCGAATGCACCGAGCTGGCGTTTGAGCGACCGTTTTTCTGCGGTCTCCAGAATCAGATCGAGCGGTTTCCTGCGCTGGAACAGCATTGAGGGCTCCCCGGAAGGCTTGCATAAGGGCGCCGGCGAAGCGCCGGCACGGAACCCGGCGACCATAACCGTCCGGCCGTCGCGGCACAAGCGCGCACACTGGCGCAGTGCGGCCGGTCGGCGATAATGCCGTCCCCGCCCGCAGATGGTGCATTGCAGCATGTCCCGACCGCACGCCAACGTATCGTCACTTGCTGCGGCACTGGAGGCGTACGCCGTGCGCTGGCCCGACGAAGCCGGGACTGCGGCCGCGTTCGCCGCTCTGCTGTCCGATCCCGAAGATCCTTTCGTCCGCACCCGGCGCGCGGGACATTTCACCGCGTCGGCGTGGCTGGTGAACGCCGCGGGGACGCATCTGCTGATGACCCATCATCGCAAGCTCGACCGCTGGCTCCAGCTCGGCGGACACGCGGATGGCGACCGCGATCTGGCCGCGGTGGCGCTGAAGGAAGCGGAAGAGGAATCGGGTCTCACCGGCCTCGTCGTCGAGCCGGAGTTGTTCGATCTCGACCGGCACTGGATTCCCGAACGCGGGGATGTGCCCGGGCACTGGCATTACGACGCGCGCTACGTCGTGCGCGCGACGGTGAACGAGGCGTTCGTCGTCGGCGATGAATCGCACGATCTGGCTTGGCGGCCGATCGACGCGCTGCTCGGCGAGCCGGGCATCGATCCGTCGATCCGCCGGATGGCGGTCAAGTGGGCCGGGGCACGCGCCTAGAGCGGGCCCGGACCTGTCATCGCGACCTCGCGGGCGTTATCCGGAAGGATCGGAGCGGCTCCGATCCTCGTTCGCTACCGCAGGTTGTTTCGTGATGGCGCGCCCAGGCTCGCCCCGCGAACGTGTCACTCCGCGCGACCGCCGAACTCGCCGGTCGTGGTGTTCACCCACACCTTCTCGCCGTTGACGATGTATTCCGGGACCTGGATTTCGATGCCGGTGTTGAGCTTCGCCGGTTTCGGACGCTTGGTCGCGGTGCCGCCCTTGAGTTCCGGCGGCGTATCGATCACTTCGAGCACCACGCTCTGCGGCAACTGCAGGCCGACCGGCGCGTCGTCGATGATCTGCACGTAGCAGCCGGCGAGACCGTCGGTGATGTAGCCCGCGCCATCGCCGACCACATCGGCATCCAGCGCGTAGGGCGTGAAATCCTCGTCGTCCATGAACACGAACGCGTCGCCGTCCTTGTACGAGAACGTGGCCTGGCGGCGGGCCAGATCGACTTCCTTCAGTTCGT
>JAYRTK010000469.1:0-1856 GCA_041919595.1 Lysobacteraceae bacterium | reverse complement strand
GCGACGGCACCGCGAACGCGCTGGGCGCGAGCGCGCGCACCGACGTCTTCAACAACACCGCGATCCCGGTTAACCGCGACCCGGTGGCCGACGCCTTCGTCACCAGCCGCAGCACGGTGAGCGTCGCTGCCGGCGCCGACGTGGCCGCGGTGCGCAACGTGGCCCTGCACGCCGTGGAAGGCTCGGCGGGCGCCTCGGGCGTGGGCATCGGCAAGGACATCTACCGCGAGACCCTGGCGGCGATCGCGAGCTGGTTCAGCAACCTCTTCGGCGGCGGCGACGTCTCCTTCGAGACCCGCACCGGACGCTCCGGCGTAAGCCAGGACAGCACGGTCGACGTCCGCGGCACCGTGCGCGTGGGCATCGAGCGCAGGCAGCGCCTGCACATCGACTACGACGGTTCGGTGATCGAGCAGACCGACGGCATCGGCATCGCATCGACACGGATGCAGGACATCTACGCGGACATCCTGGCGCGCATCGAGACGCTGCGGGCGCTGATCCGCGACTATGCGGTAGGCCCGGGCGACACCACCAGCGATGCGGCGATCGCCACCGCGGCCTACCGGGCGGAGATCTCCTTCCTGGAGCACAAACTCCACGAGATGGGCTTCGGCGGCAACCCGGACGAGCCCGGCTTCAACGACAGCAATCCGCGCCAGATGGCCGAGGACCGCGTGGGCGCGCTCGATGGACAGCTGGGCGGCCTGCGCACCACGCGCACGCAATTGCAGGCCGAGAAGACCACGATCGAGGGCCAGGTCGCCACGCTCAACCAGCCACTCGACGAGGACAACGGCACGCGGACGGCGCAAAACACGACGCTGAGCAACCAGATCACGGGATTGAACGCGCAGATCGCGGCGCTGGATCCGGACGACGACGACTACGCGACCGATCTCGCCGCCCTGCGGGGCCAGGTCGCCACCCGGCAGGCGGCCATCGACGCCAACAACCGCGCGATCACCGCCAACAACCAGCAGATCGCGCTCAACAACGCGCCGCTCGACGCCAAGAATGCCCAGATCGCCGCGGTGAACACCGAGATCGGCAGCCTCGAGACCACGGTCGGCAAGATCCGCCAGGGCATCGCCGCCGGCGACTACGGCGACGCCAGCGGCGCCGGCCTGCAGGCGAAGTTCCTGCGCATCGGTGACAGCGTGGCCCGGCTGGGCGACATCGACGTGCGCGCCGACCGCCTCACCGGCACCGGCGAGCTCGACGCGCCGGGCGACGCCGGCATCCACATCATCAACGAGGGGCCATCCTTCCTCACTCTGGGCAAGCTCGAGATCGCCTCGGACGCGGGTGGCCGGCTGGTCTTCAACGGCGTGGAGGTGCGCGACAACGCCGACATCGCCGCGATCAACCGCGGCGCGGGCGCGGCCGCGTTCGCGCGGATCGTCACCGCCGAGGCGGGCAGCGACGCCCCCGCCATCCTGGTCGAGAACCGCTTCAATCCGCTCGACGACGCCGACGCCACGCGCGCGATCGGCGCCGGCGTGGCGCCGGTGGCCCCCGACATCGTGCTCACCGATGCGATCACCAACCTGCGCGGCCTGGTCGGCATCCACAGCGAGGCCGGCGGCATCCGGCTCGAGCAGACCGCGTCGATCGCGGCCAACAGCGTCGAGGTGCAGGCCCTCAACGGCGACTTCGTGCAGAGCTACACCGACAGCTTCACCCACGTGGCCACCTCGCCGCTCAAGGAGGTGGTCGGCTCGGGGGGAACCCGCTCCATCGTGCAGGACACCAGCGGCAGCGGCAGCATCGTCGCCAACGGCAGCGTGCTGGTCGCGGCGCGCTACCTCAACATCAACGGCACCATCCAGAGCGGCCTCCCCGAGTGGGGCGTG
>JAYRTK010000468.1:0-1873 GCA_041919595.1 Lysobacteraceae bacterium | reverse complement strand
TGTGCGCACGGCGAAGCCGAGATTGAAGGCGTCGGTGACGTCCGCTTCGAGATCGAGATAGGCCGAGTAGCTCTCGCGGCTGAAATCGCCGGCATCGTCGGGGCGGAAACCGGGGAACACCTGCGATCCGGACGGCGCGGGCGTGCCGCCGGGCAGCAGCACGCCACCGTTGCGGTAGGAATCCGGCTCGCCCGCGTTCTGGCGGAAGCCTTCGCCGCGCCACTCCAGTCCCCAGGCGACGTTGAGCGGCGAGACCAGCCAGTCGGCATCGAAGGCGCGGGTCGCGTCCAGGTTCAGCACGTGCTGGCGGATGTGCAGCGCGCCGGCGTAGAAGTCGGTGGGCGAGGTCGGGCCCAGACTGCGGTTGAGGCTGTTCTCGACGTCGAAGCTCAGGTCGTTGCGACCGTGGTTGTAGCTCAGATCGATGTCCCATTCGAGCGCGGTCAGCCCGCGCAGGCCGACCACGAACGCGCGATCCTCGGCGATGTTGCGGATCTGCGGCAGGAATCCATCGGGATAGATCGCCGGAATGTTGCGGGTGTCGAGCGCGGTGCGATAGAAACCGTTCGACAGCGCATCGCGACGGCTGGCGCTGGCGAACGCGTAGAACGCCGCGTCGCCGGCGATCGGGACTTCGGCGTTCGCCGAGAGGGCGTACTGGCGGATTTCGGGGTCGCCGTAGCGCTGCACCACCACGCCCGGCGGCGGTGCGGTGGTCGGGCGCACGGTCACGCCCGGCGCCAGCACGTAGGGGCGCGCGCGATCGGTCTGGTCCTTGTCGCCGACTTCACCGGCCAGATGCAGTGCGCCCTCGGCCCCGAGCCGGAAGCCGGCATCGGCCTGCAATTGGGCGCTGCGGCCGTCGCCGGCGCTGTACTGGCCGAAGTTGGCGGCGATGCCGCCGCCTTCCTCGCTGCCCTTGAGCACGACGTTGATGACGCCGGCGATGGCGTCGGAGCCGTACTGCGCGGAAGCGCCATCGCGCAGCACTTCGATGCGCTGGATCGCCGACATCGGGATGGCATTGAGGTCGACCGGGGAAGCGCCGCGTCCCTGGCTGCCGTTGAGGTTGATCAGCGCGGTGGTGTGGCGGCGCTTGCCGTTCACCAGGACCAGCACCTGGTCCGGTGCGAGACCGCGCAACTGCGCCGGCCGCACCGCGTCGGTGCCGTCGGTGATCGCCGGGCGCGGAAAGTTCAGCGAGGGCAGGGCGCGCGACAGTGCGGTCGCCAGTTCGGTGGTGCCGGTGGCTTCCAGTGCCGTCGGGGTGATGACATCGATCGGCGAGGGCGAGGACGCCACGGTCCGGGTCGAGGTGCGGGTGCCGGTCACGACCACGGTTTCCAGGCTGTCCTCGGTCTGCGCTTCCTGGGTTTCGTCCGGACTCTGGGCGAAGGCGGGGGCGGCGAGGGCCAACAACAGGCCGAACGCGAGCGGGTGTCGCTTCATGATGCACTCCTTTGTGTGGGGGAAATCGGGGGTTTTCTCGGTCCTTTTCCGTGATTTAGCATGCCCCCCCCGGGGGGGTCAATCGCGGTCGTGGCCCCTGCCGATCCCGCGATTCGCCCCGCGATCGGGCCGGCCAGCGTAAAATCGGCGCCCGGCCGGCCTGTCCCGCGCCTCCGAGTCCGCCCCGCCCATGATCGCTTTCCGCAATTTCGCCCTCCGTCGGGGCGAGCGTCTGCTGTTGTCCGATGTCGACCTCACCTTGCACGCCGGCTGGCGGGTGGGCGTGGTCGGCCGCAACGGCACCGGCAAATCGTCGCTGTTCGCCGCGCTGATGCGCGAACTGGAGCCGGACAAGGGCGATCTCGACCTGCCGGGCAAGGCGCGGATCGCCAGCGTCGCCCAGGAAACGCCGTCGCTGCCGGAT
>JAYRTK010000467.1:456-1878 GCA_041919595.1 Lysobacteraceae bacterium | reverse complement strand
ACTACGCCAACAGCGCGAAGGACAAGCTGCGCGGCACCCAGCGTGCGATCCTCAACGACAATCTCGGCGCGGCCTTCCACGACTTCCTGCTCGCGGCGCTGACGCCGATCGTGGCGCACTGCCGCGGCGCGATCTACATCGCCATGTCCTCGGGCGAACTCGACACGCTGCAGGCCGCGTTTCGCGCCGCGGGCGGTCACTGGTCGACGTTCGTGATCTGGGCGAAGAACACCTTCACGCTCGGACGCGCCGACTACCAGCGCCAGTTCGAGCCGATTCTTTACGGTTGGCCGGAAGGCGCGCAGCGCCACTGGTGCGGCGATCGCGACCAGGGCGACGTGTGGCAGATCAAGAAGCCGCAGCGCAACGATCTGCACCCGACGATGAAGCCCGTGGAGTTGGTGGAGCGGTGCATCCGCAACTCCAGCCGGCCGGGCGATGTGGTCCTCGACAGCTTCGGCGGATCGGGCACGACCCTGATCGCCGCGCACAAGAGCGGCCGGCGCGCGCGACTGATGGAACTCGATCCGAAATACTGCGACGTCATTGTCCGGCGCTGGCAATCATGGAGTGGTGAGCAGGCCGTGCGCGAAGGCGACGGCGTCGCGTTCGACGACGCGGCGGATGCGGTCGAGTGAACGCGCCGATCCACGCGCCGGCCTTCTACAACGAAATCGAACCCTACCTCTGCACATGGCTGAATCACCAGATCGCCGCCGGCCTGATTGCGCCGGGGCGCGTCGACGGGCGCGACATCCGTGACCTCGACGCGAACGACCTCGCGGGCCACCGGCAGGTCCACTTGTTCGCGGGCGTCGGCGGCTGGGCCTACGCCGCCCGGCTCGCCGGCTGGCCCGACGACGTCGAACTGTGGAGCGCCTCGTGCCCGTGCCAGCCGTTCTCGGTCGCGGGGAAGCGCGGTGGGACCAACGATCCACGGCATCTATGGCCCGACGTGTTTCGGCTCGTCCGACAGCGTCGCCCCGCCGCACTCGTGGGTGAGCAGGTTGCAGCGGCGACTGGCCAGGGTTGGCTCGACGGAGTGTTCGCTGATCTGGCGAGTCTCGGCTACACCTGCGAAGCGGCGGTTGTTCCGGCTTGTGCCGTCAATGCGCCCCATCGACGCGATCGACTGTGGTTTGTGGCTTACACCGACGACGCGCGACTACAAAGACTCGTGGGGGATGTCGCTGGCGCCGAGGAAGGATGGCGCGTCGCGGACGGATCTGCTGCCGCGTCAGGTGTACGCGACGGTGCGGGCGCTGTGGGCGACGCCGACGGCGTCGGCGGACAAGTCGATCCGCACGCCGGAGGGCGCGCGCCGGGAAGTCGAGCGCGACCGCTCGCCGGATCTGGCGGCGCAGGCGCTGGCGTTGTGGCCGACGCCGACGAGTCTGGCGCCGCCGAAGGATGGCTACAACG
>JAYRTK010000467.1:0-446 GCA_041919595.1 Lysobacteraceae bacterium | reverse complement strand
GCTGGTGGCGATCCGGCAGATCGCGCTGGGGCTGTATCCGACCCCGACGAGCGCCTGCGCGAGCGGCGGCCAGACCTCACGCAGCGGCACGCGCAGGCACGAACCGCTGCTGCGCGGGATCGCGTTGGACCTGAGCGCGGCGCATGGGACGACGTCGAGTGGATCGTCGGCCACGACGGCAAGGCGCGCCGGGTCCCTCGCACCGGAATTCGTCTTCTGGCTGATGGGATACCCGCGCGCATTCCTCGACTGCGCGCCGCCGGCAATGCGATCGTCCCGGTCCTCGGCGCGGAAGTCATCCGGGCTTTGATGGAGACGTTGGAGCATCGCTGAGGTGGATCGCAACGCAGGACCGGGCGATGCCCGATCCCGCAGAGGTGTCGTTCGATGGGTGCGTCACATCTTCGCGACGCTGAACTCGTCGTCCTCGTAGATGCGTTTCGACA
>JAYRTK010000466.1:0-1916 GCA_041919595.1 Lysobacteraceae bacterium | reverse complement strand
GCGACGGTCTCGACGGCCGCGGACTCGGTGTCACCCTGCGCATTCCCGACCGTGCCGACGGGTCGCGCTGACGGATCGCGCAGACAATCCACCGCATTCGCTCCGCAACGCGAAAAGCCCGGCATTCGCCGGGCTTTTCCTTCGTCGACAAATTGGCGGTTGAGCGGGTTTCAGCCCACCGTACCGTTCGACATCACCGCATCACGCGGTGACCGTATCCGCCACATCCTTGTAATCGGCGATCTGGTCGAAGTTCATGTAGCGATAGATCTCGGCGCCCTGCTCGTTGATGATGCCGATGTCGGCCATGTATTCGGCCTTGGTCGGGATGCGACCGAGACGCGAGCAGATCGCGGCGAGTTCAGCCGAACCCAGGTAGACGTTCGAGTTCTTGCCGAGGCGGTTCGGGAAGTTGCGGGTGCTGGTCGAGAACACGGTCGCGCCCTCGCGCACCTGCGCCTGGTTGCCCATGCACAACGAGCAGCCGGGCATTTCCATGCGTGCGCCGGCGGTGCCGAACGTGCCGTAATGGCCTTCCTTCGTCAGTTCCGAAGCGTCCATCTTGGTCGGCGGCGCCACCCACAGGCGGGTCGGAATGTCGCGCTTGCCTTCCAGCAGCTTCGCGGCGGCGCGGAAGTGGCCGATGTTGGTCATGCACGAACCGATGAACACTTCGTCGATCTTCGCACCGGCGACTTCCGACAGCGTCTTCACGTCGTCCGGATCGTTCGGGCAGGCCAGGATCGGCTCATGCACATCCGCGAGGTCGATTTCGATCACGGCGGCGTATTCGGCATCGGCGTCGGCCTGCAGCAGCTGCGGGTCGGCCAGCCAGGCTTCCATCTTCTGGATGCGGCGTGCCAGCGAGCGCGCGTCCTGATAGCCCTCGGCGATCATCCACTTCAACAGCGTGATGTTGCTGTTGATGTACTCGATGATCGGCTCCTTGTTGAGGTGCACGGTGCAGCCTGCGGCGGAACGCTCGGCCGAGGCATCGGACAGCTCGAACGCCTGTTCGACCTTCAGGTCCGGCAGGCCTTCGATTTCGAGGATGCGGCCGGAGAAGATGTTCTTCTTGCCCTGCTTGGCCACGGTGAGCAGGCCCTGCTTGATCGCGTACAGCGGGATCGCGTTGACCAGATCGCGCAGGGTCACGCCCGGCTGCATCTGGCCCTTGAAGCGGACCAGCACCGATTCGGGCATGTCCAGCGGCATCACGCCGGTGGCGGCGGCGAAGGCGACGAGGCCCGAACCGGCCGGGAACGAGATGCCGACCGGGAAGCGCGTGTGCGAGTCGCCGCCGGTGCCGACGGTGTCGGGCAGCAGCATGCGGTTGAGCCAGCTGTGGATCACGCCGTCGCCCGGACGCAGCGAGATGCCGCCGCGGGTGGAGATGAATTCCGGCAGCGTGTGGTGGGTCTTCACGTCGACCGGCTTCGGATAGGCCGCGGTATGGCAGAACGACTGCATCACCAGATCGGCGGAGAAACCGAGGCAGGCCAGATCCTTCAGTTCGTCGCGGGTCATCGGGCCGGTGGTGTCCTGCGAACCGACCGAGGTCATGCGCGGTTCGCAGTACGCGCCCGGCCGGATGCCCTTCCCTTCCGGCAGGCCGCAGGCGCGCCCCACCATCTTCTGCGCCAGCGAGAAGCCCTTGCCGCTGTCGGCGGGCTGCTGCGGCAGACGGAACAGGGTCGACGGCGGCAGACCCAGCGATTCGCGGGCCTTCGCGGTCAGGCCGCGGCCGACGATGAGCGGGATGCGGCCGCCGGCACGCACTTCGTCGAACAGCACGTCGGACTTGACCTGGAATTCGGCGATGACTTCGCCGTTCTTCAGCGCCTTGCCGTCATACGGGCGCAGTTCGACCACGTCGCCCATCTCCATCTTCGACACGTCGAGTTCGATCGGCAGCG
>JAYRTK010000465.1:0-1916 GCA_041919595.1 Lysobacteraceae bacterium | reverse complement strand
GGCGCAGGTCCGCGACTGTCTGTCGGCGATCCGCTGTCCGACGA
Organism: Lysobacteraceae bacterium; assembly: GCA_041919595.1. GTDB lineage: Bacteria > Pseudomonadota > Gammaproteobacteria > Xanthomonadales > Xanthomonadaceae > Lysobacter_I. Next base: position 1,872 of record JAYRTK010000465.1, on the reverse strand, counting down.
CGGTGCTGGTGGCCGAGCCCACGCCGCCGTATTTCCCGCCCGGGCTGCGCGAGGACCGCGTGGCCTGCGTCGCCGACATCCGTTGCGTATCGCTGGCCGGCAGTCATCATCTGCACATGACCCACCCGGAGGCGGTGGTCGCGGTGCTGGGACTGTAGGCGGATCGGATCGCGTCGTGCGGGAGCGCGGCATGCGCCGACGCCTCCGCGGAGCGACGCCAGGTCATCGGCGGTGCGGACGCCGGGATCGGGTTTCGGAGATCGGGTCTCCGAAGTCAGCGCAACAGCGCCTGCAGCGTCGCCTTGAGCCGGCGACCTTCTTCCTTGAACCAGTCGCGCTGGTCGCGCCAGGTCGGGTAGCGGGCCTCGACTTCGCGCCAGTAGGCCGGCGAATGATCGTGGTGGATCAGATGGCACAGCTCGTGCACCAGCACGTATTCGAACGCCGCGGGCGGCGCCAGCACCAGCGACAGATCCAGGGCCATGGTGCCGTCCGGCGCCAGCGAACCCCACTGCGAACTCATGATCTTCAACTGCACCCGCCGCGGCGCGCGCGGCAGCGAGGGCAGATAGCGCGGCAGCCAGCGACCGATGTCGGCGCGGGCCTCGGCCTCGTAGAAATCGCGCAACGCGCGGCGCAGCGCGACCGCGCCGGCGCGCGCGGCGACCTGGAACGACAGACCGTCGCCGTCGGACTGGAGCGCGGTGAAGCGCCCGTCGGTCCAGCGCAGCGGCAGCGAATGTCCGCGCAGCGGCAACGATGCGCTGCGCTCGCGGCACAGCGCGCCGACATCTTCGAGATCCACCAGCCGGGTGAGCTGCAGATGCAGCCAGTCGCGGTGTTCGGCCAGGAAACGATCGCCGGCGACGAGAGTGGCGCGCTCGGGCAGGGTGAGACGGACGCCGCGTTCGCTCACCGAGAGCTTGATCCTCCGCGCGCGCGGATCGCGCACGCGCAGGACTTCGACATCGCGGCCATCGTCGAGCCGCAGCGGCACGCGATCGCGCTGTTGCGCGCGCGGTGAAACGGAGCGCGTGGTGGCGGGTTCGCGCAGGCGGAAACGATCGGGCATGCGGCATGCTACCCGTTGCCGCGCGCGCGCGACAGCTTGACGTGGACGGTTTCCCGCGTTCGCGATGCGCCGCTCAGTCCGCCTTGGACAATTTCAGCGCCGGCTCGATCGTCAGGAACAGGCGACGCACTTCGGCGCTGAACAGCGCGAACCGCGCGTCGAGTTCGGCGCGAAGATCGTCGCGTTCGCTCGATTCGAGCTGGTCGACCGCACCGTCGAGGAATTTCAGCTTGCGGATCGTCAGATCGTCGCCGAGCACGAAACCGAGATGGTCGTCGAGGGTCAGCGCCAGCCGCGTGACCTGTTTGCCGGCTTCCAGATGCTTCGCGATCTCGTCGCTCTCGAGTTCCTGGCGCTGGCATTTGATCACCGCGCCGTTGTCGACCGGATCGCGCAGTTCGCACTCGTCGCCCAGCGCCAGGCCATCGGGCAGCGGATCGCCGGCGATCCAGCCGGTGAGCACCGACCCCGGCGTTCAGCGGCAGCGCCGGGAAACTGCCGAGCGCATGGCGGACATCGGACACCACCGCTTCGGCGCTCTTGCGCGAGGAGGTGTCGACGGCGATGAAGCCGTGCGTGCAGTCGATCATCGCGTCGGTGCGGCCGGGCTTGACGAAGGCGCGCGGCAGCAGTTCGTGCACCAGGTCTTCCTTCAGCCGCTTGCGCGCGCGGCCGCCGAGGCGCCGGCCTTCCTTGTCCTCGATCTCCTGCAGCTTCTTCTGCAGCAGATCGTTCACCACCGACCCGGGCAGGATCTTGTCCTCGCTGCCGGCGGTGACCCAGATCGCGTCGCCGATGCG
>JAYRTK010000464.1:0-1920 GCA_041919595.1 Lysobacteraceae bacterium | reverse complement strand
GGCGGCCGAACAGACCGGCGAGGATCGCGCCGAACAACGGCGCAAGCACCACCGCGATCAGGACCGACTTGGAGAGGACATGTTCCATACCGGGTGCCATCAGCCTTTCAGAGTGTCGATTTCGGTCACGTTGATCGTGCGCCGGTTGCGGAACAGGGTGACCAGGATGGCAAGGCCGATGGCGGCCTCCGCAGCGGCCACGGTCAGGATGAAGAACACGAAGATCTGACCGGCGGCGTCGCCGAGATGACGCGAGAACGCGACGAAATTGATGTTGACGCTGAGCAGCATCAGTTCGATCGACATCAGCAGGATGATGACGTTCTTCCGGTTGAGGAAGATGCCGGCCAGGCTGATGCAGAACAGCGCGGCGCCGAGCGCCAGATAATGCCCGAGGGCGAGCGGTCCGATCACGATTTCACCTCCTCGGTGGCGGCATCGCCGACGGTCGACGGGCGCTCCGCGGGCATGCTGACCATGCGGATGCGGTCCTGGGCGCGGACACGCGACTGCGCCGCCGGATCCTGATGCTTGACGCCGGCGCGGCGGCGCAGGGTCAGCATCACCGCTGCGATCACTGCGATGGTCAGGATGACCGCGGCGACCTCGAACGGCAGCATGAATTCGGTGAACAGGGTGCGCGCGATCCAGGCGGTGTTGGACAGACCCTGGGCCGCGGCCGGGTCTTCGCCGAAGGCCGTTGCCAGTTCGGCCTTGACGCCGATCAGGGTCAGCATTTCGACCAGCATGACCACCGCGACCAGCAGACCCAGCGGCAGATAACGCACGAAGCCTTCGCGCAGCGGCGCGACATCGACGTCGAGCATCATCACCACGAACAGGAACAGCACCATCACCGCGCCGACGTAGACCAGGATCAGGGCCACGCCGAGAAATTCCGCGCCGGCGAGGATCCAGGTGCAGGCGACGGTGAAGAACGTGAGCACCAGACACAGCGCGGCGTGCACGGGATTGCGCACGGTGATCACCGCGCCCGCCGAAATCACGGCGACCGAGGCGAAAACCAGGAATGCGAGAGTGGCGAAGTCCACGGCGGCCCTCAAATGATGTGTGCTCGATGTTGCATGCTTAACGGTAGCCGGCGTCGGCGGCCCGACGTTCGGCGATTTCCTTCTCGAGGCGATCGCCGAGCGCCAGCAGTTGCGGCTTCGTCACGACGTTCTCGCCGCGCTTCTCGAAGTGGTACTCGTGGATATGGGTTTCCACGATCGAATCGACCGGGCAGGATTCCTCGCAGAAGCCGCAGAAGATGCACTTGAACAGGTCGATGTCGTAGCGCGTGGTACGGCGGGTGCCGTCGGCACGTTGCTCCGAATCGATGGTGATCGCCAGCGCCGGGCACACCGCCTCGCACAGTTTGCAGGCGATGCAGCGCTCTTCGCCATTGGGATAGCGGCGCAGCGCATGCAGGCCGCGGAAGCGCGGCGACTGCGGCGTCTTTTCCATCGGGTACATCAGCGTGTACTTCGGACGGAACAGATACTTGAACGTGAGCGCCATGCCCTGGAACAGTTCCAGCAGCAGCAGGCTCTTGAAGTAGGCAACGACCTTGCTCATCACACGCCCTTCTCGAACACGCCGAAGTACACCAGCAGCGCGGTGGCGCAGATCCACGCGATGGTGATCGGAATGAAGACCTTCCAGCCCAGACGCATGATCTGGTCGTAGCGGTAGCGCGGGAACGACGCGCGGAACCAGATGAACGCGCTGGCGAAGAAGAAGACCTTCATCAGCAGCCACGGCCAGCCGCCCTTCCAGATCCAGTCGACCCACGGCGAGACGTCGGCCGTGATCCAGCCCTGCAGCGGGCTGAGCCAGCCACCGAGGAAGAACAGCGCGGTCAGGAAACTGACCAGGATCATGTTGGCGTATTCGGCCAGGAAGAACAGCGAGAACTGC
>JAYRTK010000463.1:0-1925 GCA_041919595.1 Lysobacteraceae bacterium | reverse complement strand
TCCTCCCGCTGATGAAGCAGGTGGTCGAATCCGGCCATTCGCGCTTCCCGGTGCATGGCGAGGACAAGGACGAGATCCTCGGCATCCTGCTCGCCAAGGACCTGCTGCGCGGCGTGGTCGCCGACAACGGCCCCGGCACGATCCGCGAACTGCTGCGTCCGGCGGTGCTGGTGCCCGAATCCAAGCGCCTGGACATCCTGCTGCGCGAATTCCGCCAGTCGCGCAACCACATGGCGATCGTGATCGACGAATACGGCGGCGTCGCCGGTCTGGTCACCATCGAGGACGTGCTGGAACAGATCGTCGGCCAGATCGACGACGAACACGACGACGCCGAGGATCCCTACGCGCTGATCGCCGCCCAGGCCGACGGCCAGTATCTGGTCGACGCGCTGACCCCGATCGCCGATTTCAACGCGCGCTTCGGCGCCGATTTCGCCGACGACGAGTACGACACCATCGGCGGCCTGGTCACCGCCGCGATCGGCCATCTGCCGGAAGCCGGCGAGGAACTCACCCTCGGCCGTTTCGGCTTCCGCATCGCGCATGCCGACGCCCGCCGCCTGCACACGCTGCACGTGAGCGTGCATGCCGCGTAGCCGCCCGCGCGCGGGCATCGCCGCCGCCCTGCTGGCGTCGCTGTTCGCGCTGCTCTGGGCCTGCGTCGCGCAGGCCGCGCGCCCGGATGCCGCGCCGATGCCCGCCCCGCGCATCGGCGTGGCGACGATGCAGCCCGGCGAAATCTTCTTCGAGCGCTTCGGCCACAACGCGATCGTCGTCGCCCATCCCGGGGACGAACCGATCTCGTACAACTTCGGCATGTTCGACATGGGCGAGGACGGCTTCGTCGCCCGCTTTGTCCGTGGCGAGATGATCTATCGATTGGCCGAACTGCCCTGGCGCGACGATCTGCAGTACTACCTCGACACCGGTCGCGGCGTGCGCATCCAGTGGCTCGATCTCGATCCCGCGCAGGCCCGGGTCCTGGCGGCGGCGCTGGCCGAGAACGCACGCCCCGAGAACGCACGCTATCGCTACGATTATTTCGTCGACAACTGCGCCACCCGGGTGCGCGACGCGCTCGACCGCGCGCTCGGCGGCACGCTGAAGCCGCAACTGGTCTCGCGTTCGCGCGGCGACACCTATCGCAGCGAAGCGGTGCGGCTGGCGCGACCGGCGCCGTGGATGTGGCTGGGATTCGACCTCGGTCTCGGCCCCGCCTCCGACCAGCCGCTGTCGCGCTGGGAAGACGCCTACGTACCGATGCGCCTCGCCGACAGCCTGCGCGAAGCGCGCCACGCCGACGGCCGGCCGCTGGTCCTCGCAGAGGAAACGGTCGCACCGCACCGGATCGCACCGGAACCGGCCGAAGCCCCGCGCCCCTGGTGGCCCTGGCTGCTGGCGGGGCTGCTGTCCGCGGCGCTCTGGCCGGGCCTGCGCACGCGCGCGCCGCGCGGCGCCGCAACGATCGCGATGCTGTTCTGGATGCTGGCCGCGGCGCTCGGCACGGTCATGCTCTGCCTGTGGCTCGGGACCGAACACCGCTTCGCCTGGGCCAACCGCAACCTCCTGCTGCTCAGCCCGCTGGCTTGGCTGCTGCTGCCCGGCGGTTGGCGCCTGCTGCGCGACCGCGCGCCGGGGCGGCTGTTCCAGAGCGCGCTCGCGATCATCACGATCGGTGCCGCCCTCGCACCGTTCGCGCACTGGTTCGCCACCGTGCCGCAGGCCAACGGCCACTGGATCGCCCTCCTGCTGCCGATCCACGCCGCGTTCGCGCTGACATGGCTGCGACCGCGCCCGTAGGCGCGCCTTCAGGCCCGATCTTTTCATCCCGCCGCGATCATCGGGGCCAAAGCCCCGTCTACGGGGTCGGCGACTCATCCGCCCCTTCCGCTTGCCCCACCCGCCCGATCCCGGCACGATGC
>JAYRTK010000462.1:0-1933 GCA_041919595.1 Lysobacteraceae bacterium | reverse complement strand
CGCCGTCGCCCCGCAGCGGTCGTCGACGCGCTCGCGCCGAGAGCCCCCTGTCCACCGCCCGGAATGCGATCCCTCGTTTTCTTCGGTACAGCGAAACGGCTAACGCAGTCCGCGGTCGTCAGCGTCCACCGTTCGTCGCCGGATCGCGCCATCGGGCGGAGCGTGGTCCTGCGGCGGACGATCGGCGCGCGCATTCACTCGGCATGGGTCGTGGTGGCGAACGACAGCCGCGGCGGCAGTTCGGCCGCGATGCAGGCGCGGCGGGGATCGCGCTCGGCCAGGGTCGACCGCTGTCGTGGTGGGACCGGGCTGCGGATTCCCAGGATCGCGGCCAGATTGGCGCCGGGTTCGCGATAGGGGCGCAACTGCGTGGCCGGGCCGGTGATCAGCGGCGTGACGCCCGGGCCGTGACCGCTGACGGTGCTGTCGCCATGCACGATGATGCCGACGGTCACGCGGCCCTGACGCACCGATGGACCGCGGCGGGTGTCGGCGTTCACGATCGCGACCAGATCGCCGAAGCGCAGGCTGCCCAGGCGATGGCGCGCGCGCAGGGCGCGGTCGGCCATCTGGATGTCGTAGTCGCCGCGCCAGGCGGTGTTCTTGCCCAGGCCCGAGCCCATCAGCACCGCCGGCACGAAATGGGTGACCGGCACGTGCAGCGCGCGGTCGCGCACGTGCATCCCCCAGTGCCGCAGCAGTCGCGGCGAGCAGTTCATGAGTTCCAGGGCCGGAAAGTCCGGAAATCGCGCGCCGAGACCATGGCTGCGGATCTGCATGCGATCGCCGATCGCCAGCCGTGCCAGCACTTCGGTCGGGAAATCGACCAGGACATGGTTGATGCCGCCGTGCTTGCCGGTGACCACGCCGCGCCGTCCGATCATGCGGCCACTCAGCACCTCGGCGACATTGCCGACGCAGGCATAGGTCATCAGCGCGTTGTTGGGGCCGTCGCGCGGCCCCACCACTTCGCGTCCGTTGTTGTGCAGCGCGACGCCGGGTTCGATGTGATCGCCGGCCAGACCGATGCACAGGTCGCCGATGCGCTGGTTCAGCACGATGCCGCCGGTACCGGGCAGCACCCGCGGTACGCCATCGTAGCCGATGCGGTATGGGTTGGCGCGGCCGACCGGGTGCGCGATCTGACCGCTGACGCCGACCACGACCAGTTCGTCGGCGTTGATCCGCGGCGCGTCGCGGGCATCGGCGATCCGGTGACGGACGCCGGGGCGGGAGGGCGGTGGAGCGACGGCGTTCATGAGCGCGACCTCGTTCAGATGGCGTGCCAGAAGTGGCGCGCCGCGCGCCAGGGATCTCCGGCGGCGACGGCGACGGGCGGTTCCTCGTAATCGAAACGATCGAGCGCGATCCGCTGCACGCTCTCGAGTTCGGGGGCTTCGACCCGCAGCATCAGATCGCCGTAGAGCAGGGGATGGACCACCGCGACGCGCAGGCCGCCCCACAGCAGCGAGGTGGCGCCGGCGCTCACGATCAATTCGCGCAGGCGGCGCTGCTCCAGCGCGACCAGGTCCGCGGTGTCGTCCGGCGGCTGTTCGAGCGGCAGCCCGAGGTGCGCGCACACCGCGCGCAGACAGCTCTGCGGCAGATCCGGTGCGAGCGTGAGCACGCAGGCGTTGCCGAGCGCTGCGGCCAGCGCGAGGCTGTCGATCGTGCCGTAGAACGCGGCGCTTTCGGTGGCGTCGTCGTTGGGATCGCAGCGCGCGGTCAATGCCTGATGCAGCGCTTCGTAGCGCTCGATCAGATCGGCGCGGGTGCCGTCCGGGAACAGGGATTCGCTGATGTTGTCGATCACCCAGTGCAGGCGGCAGCGCGAGAGGTCGGTGCGGGTACGTTCGTCTTCCCACAGGGTCAGCGCCTGGCTGAAATCCTCGGCGGTCGAGGCCGGCAGCGCCTCGCGCAGCGCGTTCGGCCA
>JAYRTK010000461.1:0-1950 GCA_041919595.1 Lysobacteraceae bacterium | reverse complement strand
TGATGTCCGGTTCGGAATGCAGACGCCGGCGGCCCGGCCCGATGCCGGGCCGCCGACGTCTGGATTCATTTCGGGGTGTGCAGCTTCGTCATCGCGTCCATGAAATTCCCCGCCACCGCCAACGGCAGCGCCGCGAGGGCGTCGTCGATGGCGCGCAGGATCAGCGCCTCGTCGTCCTTGCCGGGCCGACCGAGCACCCACGGCGTGACCTTGTCCTTGTGACCGGGATGACCGATGGCGACGCGCAATCGGTGGAATTTGCCGTGGCCGAGCAGCTTGACGATGTCGCGCAGGCCGTTCTGGCCGCCGTGGCCGCCGTCGAACTTGAACCGCGCGACGCCGGGCGGCAGATCCAGTTCATCGTGGGCGACGAGCATCTCTTCCGGCTTGATCTTCCAGTAACGCAACGCGGCGGTCACCGATTTGCCGCTGAGATTCATGAACGTCGCCGGCTTGAGCAGCCATACGGTCTGCCCGGCGATCTCGACCTTGGCGGTCTCGCCGAACAGCTTGCTCTCCAGCCCGAAACGCCCGCCGCATTGCTGCGCCAGGGCGTCCACAAACCAGAACCCGGCGTTGTGCCGGGTTCGGGCGTGTTCGGGACCGGGGTTGCCGAGCCCGACGATGAGGCGAAGACCTGCCATGCCTTGAAGAATGTCATCCCGAGCCGGCGAAGCCGTGCGAGGGATCTGCTTTGCGCAAGCAGTCCCCTCGCCTCCGGCCCGGGGTGATCGCTGCTACGCAGCAATCACTTCTGATCCTTCTTGGTGACCTTCGAAGCCGGCACTTCGGCCGCGGCCGGCGCATCCGCCGAACCGGCATCTTCCTTGCCGTGCTTGGCGATGACCACCGCGAGGTCGTGTTCCTTGCCCAGCTTGAGCTCCGGAATGCTGACGCCGGCGGGCAGATTGAGGTCCGAGAGATGGACGATCTGGCCGACCGCGAGCGCCGACAGATCGACTTCGATGAACTCCGGCAGATCCTTCGGCAGACACTCGATCTCGACTTCGTTGAGCTCGTGGGTCACGACGACTTCGGCCGACTTGCCGGCCGGCGACTTGTCCTCGTTGAGGAAGTGCAGCGGCACCGAGGTGCGCAGGGCCTTGCTCTCGTCCACGCGCTGGAAGTCCAGGTGCATGATCTGCTGCTTGAACGGATGGCGCTGCATGTCGCGCAGCAGCACCTTCTGCACGTCGCCGCCGAGGCTCAGGTCGAGGATCGACGAATAGAACCATTCGTGCTGGCTGGCCAGCCAGATGGTCTCGTGATCGATCTGGATGCTGACCGGCTTCAGTTCGCCACCGTAGACGATGGCGGGGATCTTGGCGGCATGGCGAAGGCGGCGGCTCGCACCCTTCCCTTCGTCCGTGCGGCGTTCGACCTTGATTTCATGGGTTGTTGCCATTTCGAGTACTCACTTTGCTTGCGGATGAACCGCCTCGCGGCGGTGGTTCGACTTCTCCGCGACCAGAGAAGCCGGTGCGGCGTCCACGGATGGACGCCCTGTTCGAGATCAATCGACGTACAGCGAGCTCACGGATTCGCCGAACGCGACCCGGCGGATCGTCTCGGCGAGCAGTTCGGCGACGCTGAGCTGGCGGATGCGGCCGCAGTTGCGGGCCGCTTCCGACAGCAGGATGGTGTCGGTCACCACCAGTTCGTCGAGCTGCGACTTGTTCAGATTGTCGATCGCCGGCCCCGACAGCACCGGATGCGTGCAGTAGGCGATCACCCGCTGCGCGCCCTGCGCCTTCAGCGCCGCGGCTGCGGCGCAGAGGGTGCCGGCGGTGTCGACGATGTCGTCGACCAGCACGCAGGTCTTCCCGGACACGTCGCCGATGATGTTCATCACCGTGGCGACGTTGGCGCGCGGGCGGCGCTTGTCGATGATCGCGAGATCCGCGTCGTCGAGGCGCTTGGCGATCGCGCGGGCGCGGACCACGCCGCCCA
>JAYRTK010000460.1:0-1956 GCA_041919595.1 Lysobacteraceae bacterium | reverse complement strand
CACCGCCGATCCGCGCCCGCATCCGCCCGGCGCCGCGGTGGCCCGCGCCCCTGCGCTGGCCAGCGAAGCGGGCATCGACATCCTCCGCCGGGGCGGCAACGCCTTCGATGCCGCGGTCGCGGTCTCGGCCGTACTCTCGGTGGTGGAACCGATCTCCTCCGGCCTCGGTGGCGGCGGCTTCTTCCTGCTGCACGACGCGAAGACCGGGCGCGACATCTTCATCGACGCGCGCGAGACCGCGCCTGCCGCGGCGACGCCGCAGGCCTACCTCGACGCCCGGGGCGAATTCGACCGCGATCGCGCGACCAATGGTCCCTGGTCCGCGGGCATTCCCGGATTGCCGGCCGGGCTGGTGCATCTGGCGTCCAACTACGGCCGGTTGCCGCTGAAGACCTCGCTGGCGCCGGCGATCCGCATCGCCCGCGAAGGATTTCCGGTCTACGACCGGTTGTCGCAGGGCTATGCCAGCCGTCGCGAGGTGATGGAGCGCTACAAGGGCACGCGTGCCGTGTTCCTGGCCGATGGCGACGCCCCGGAAAGCGGCGAACTGCTGGCCCAGCCGGATCTGGCGCGCACGCTCGAACTGCTCGCGGACAAGGGCTTCGACGGGTTCTATCGCGGACCGCTGGCGAAGAAACTGCTGGCGGGAGTCAAGGCCGAAGGCGGCCGCTGGACGGCCGAGGAACTGGCCGGCTATCGCGTCAAGGAACGCGAGCCGCTGCATTTCGAATACGACGGCTGGCGCATCGTGACCGCGCCGCCGCCGTCGTCCGGCGGCGTGGCGCTGGCGCAGATGCTGCAGATGCTCGAACCCTGGGACCTCGCCGCGCTGCCGCAGGCCGAACGCGTGCATCTCACCGTCGAGGCGATGCGACGCGCCTTCCGCGATCGCACGTTCTATCTGGGCGATCCCGATTTCGTGCAGGTGCCGGTGCGCGCGCTGACCAGCCGCGATTACGCCGCCGGCCAGCGCTCGACCATCCATCCGCGCAAGGCCACGCCCAGCGCGCTGTTGTCCGGCGAACCGACGCCGCTGGAAGACGACGAGACCACCCATTTCTCGATCATCGATGCCGAAGGCAACATGGTCGCCGGCACCCAGACCGTGAACCTGCTGTTCGGTTCCGGCCTGATTCCGCCGGGGACCGGCGTGCTGCTGAACAACGAGATGGACGATTTCGCGCTCAAGCCCGGCACGCCGAACGCCTTCGGGGTGATGGGCTACGACGCCAACGCGCCGCAGCCCGGCAAGCGCATGCTCAGCTCGATGACCCCTACCTTCATGCTCTCGAAGGACCGGGTGGCGGTGCTCGGCACGCCGGGCGGCAGCCGCATCATCACCATGGTCCTGCTCGGCGTGCTCGGCTACGCCGACGGCCTCGACGCGCAGCGGGTCGCGGCGCTGCCGCGCTATCACCACCAGTGGATGCCCGACGGCATCGGCACCGAGCGCGATGCGTTGCCCGACGAGACGATCGCCGCGCTGCGCGCGATGGGCCACACCGTGGTCACGCCGAAGGACGCGGCCGATGGCCGGCGTTCCAGCGATACCTGGGGCAATCTGCAGACCGTGGAATGGGATCTGCGCGACAACACCCTGCGTGGCGGCACCGATCCGCGCAATCCGGTGGGGAAGGCGCTGGTCGAGCCGGCGCCATGACCGTGTCGCGCCCCTGCGCCGGCCGGATTCCGGCGCCATCCCCCGTCCATGCCCGCCATGAGCGCCGGCCTGTCATGAGTCCGCGGTCGTGAGGCTCCCATCGTGAGGTTCCTGTCGTGAGTCTGTTCCTGCACCTGCCGCATGCCTGCGAGCGCGTCCGCCTGCGCCGGTTGCGGCCTTCGGATTTCCGCGCCTTCCATGCCTATCGCAGCGATCCCGGGGTCGCGCGTTTCCAGGGCTGGTCGCCGATGACGGAAGACGAGGCGATGGCCTTCCTGCGCGATCAGGGGCGCAAC
>JAYRTK010000459.1:0-1960 GCA_041919595.1 Lysobacteraceae bacterium | reverse complement strand
CTCAGGCGCCCCGCGACGGGACCAGCACGATCATGACCCAGCCCGCGATGGCGCCGACGAGCCCCGCGGCGAGCCCGATCGCCGCCGCGATCGCGAGCTCGAACGGCCACAGGGTGTGCGAGGTCGGATCGGCGATCAGATCCCGGACCAGCTTGCCCAGGACCGCAAGCGGGACGCCCGTGCCCGCGACGAAGGCCGCCCACGGCAGACCGAATCCGAGGCGCCAGCGCGCGAACAGGGCCGAGAGACCGACCACCCAAAGTCCGACGCCGTACAGCGCAGCGGGCAACTGCGCGCCGAGATCGATGCGGGCGCTGTACGGCAGAAAGACCGCGAGGGTACAGACCAGCACGAGCGGAATGGCACGGGAAGGCACCGGAACCGCATTGGGGGTCCGGTAAACGGATTTGTGCATGGGAGCCACTCGGCAGGGATCTGCACTGTCGCACGCTTTCACCGGCACGACGAGACGGCGGACCGACGGCGCCCGGTCGAGCGAAGGCCGCCCTGCGGCGGCCTTCGCGGTGGATCACGTCAGACGACGCATCTTTCGCCACGCAGCGGGAGGCGTCGACCCGGGTTCCGACGGATCACGGCAAGCCCGCTTCGCCTCTCACATCCGGCGCCCCGACTCATTCGGCAACATCGAAATGCAGAGGCATCCTGGCCGTCTGTCGCGCGGGGGTACCGCCCGGACACGACGGATACACTTCCAAGGTCTCGACGGCGGCCAACGACTGCCGCGACAGCGTTTCGCTCGGCGTCTTGAGGATGCGCGCCGACGCATAGTGCCCCGCTTCGTCGAATTCGATTTCGACCACCACGACGCCCCACGGCCCCCCGTACCTCAGGGGTGCCGACGGCATCCGCCCCTTGCGAAGGGACACGATCCCTCTGGCGGCGACTTCCTCGCAGCTGAAGCCCGTTTTCTGGCAACGCGCCACGGCCTTGTCGGCCTTGCGCTCGTTCGGGTACTGCTTGCCGCACGCGATCCAATTCTCGCCGTATCCTCCGATGAACTGCGCGGGGGCGGCGGGCGCCAGCAGCAGACCCAGCGCGAGCGCCAGACCTGCACACACGGAAGCACGCCGCGCATGATGCGCGGCGGTTCCCGGAACGATCGCATGGAATGCCGGCATCACTTCAACTTGATCTCGCGCAGGCGCTCTTCGAGGTAGCCCTGGGCGGTGATCGGTTCGGGATAACGGCTGGGATTGTCGGCGCTCACGCAGTCCGGCAGCACGTCGATCAGGAAATCCGGATTCGGATGCAGGAAGAACGGCGTCGAATAGCGCGGCTGGCGGGCCTTCTCGCCCGGCGGATTGACCACGCGATGGGTGGTCGAGGGCAGCACGTGATTGGTCAGACGCTGGAGCATGTCGCCGATGTTGACCACGATGGTGTCGGCGGCGGCGGTGTACGGCACCCATTCGCCCTTGCGCGACAACACCTGCAGCCCCTCGGCCGATGCGCCCACCAGCAGGGTGATCAGATTGATGTCCTCATGCGCGCCGGCACGGACATTGGGAACGTCGTCGGTGGTGATCGGCGGGTAATGGATCGGACGCAGGATCGAATTGCCGTTGTTGGTCTTGTCGGCGAAGTAGTTCTCCGGAAGACCGAGATTCAACGCCAGCGCCGACAGCATGCGCGAGCCGAGCCCGTCGAGCGCGTCGTAGAGCGCGAGCGCGCGCTCGCGGAATTCGGGAATTTCCGCCGGCCACACGTTCGCCGGCATCACGTCGGCATACTTCGCGTCGCGGACTTCGCGACCGACGTGCCAGAACTCCTTGAGATCGAAATACTTGGAGTCCTTCGCGGTTTCCACGCCGAACGGCGTGTAACCGCGGGCGCCGCCGCCGCCGGGGATGTGGTACTGCTTCTTGACCTCGTCCGGCAGCGCGAAGAAGCGCACGAAGGCATCGTAGGCACCGTCGATGATGTCCTGCGGGATGCCGTG
>JAYRTK010000458.1:0-1969 GCA_041919595.1 Lysobacteraceae bacterium | reverse complement strand
GCCCGAAGACCTGCCTCGACCGGCGCCCGACAGGCGTCGTCTGGCCACCGTCTCCGCGGGGAGCGTCGGTCGAAGTCGCGCATGGGCACGAAGCCCGTGCCGCATCGTGTCCGATGCATCGCTTCGATCCGCATGCCGCGCAGACGCAGGCTCGCCCGAGGGGGCGAGGGCCGGTGTCCGTGCGCATCGGTCGCGACCGCCGTCGTGGCACCCGATCCGTCCCCTCGCGGGACGCGCGCGTCCGCCGCTTTCGCTTCCTCTCCATTGCGCAACGGAGAGGACCGATGATCACCGCAACAACGACCAACACCCCCGTGCCCGCCGCGATCCCGGCGCCCGTCGCCGTCGCGGCGCAGCACGATTTCGCGCTGACGCCGCCGCACGCGGCGATCGGCATGACCATCACCAAGCGCGACGGCCGCCGCGAGCCGGTCGACGTCGGCAAGATCGTCCGCGCCGTGCAGCGCTGCAGCGACGGACTGGACGAGATCGACCCGATGCGGGTCGCGCTGAAGACGATCGCCGGCATCTACGACGGTGCGACCACCCGCGAACTGGACGAACTGTCGATCCGCACCGCCGCCGCGTTCACCGCCGACGAACCGCAATACGCCCGTCTCGCCGCGCGCCTGCTGTCGGGCTACATCGACAAGGAAGTGGCCGGGCAGGGCGTGCATTCGTTCTCGCAATCGATCGCCCAGGGCCATGCGCTGGGTTTGATCAACGATCGCGTAAGCGGGCTGGTGGAGATCCACGCGCGCAAGTTCAATGATGCGATCGACATCGCCCGCACCCGTCATTTCGAATACTTCGGACTGCGTACGGTCTACGACCGCTACCTGCTCAAGCACCCGCAGCGGCGCATGGTCATCGAGACGCCGCAGCAGTTTTTCATGCGCATCGCGGTGGCGCTGACCGATACCCCGGGCGCGGCGCTGGAGTTGTACGCGCTGATGTCTACGCTGGACTACATGCCGAGTTCGCCGACGCTGTTCAACGCCGGCACCCGCCACGAGCAGCTGTCGTCGTGCTTCCTGCTCGATTCGCCGAAGGATTCGCTGGCCGACATCTATGCCCGCTATGGCGATGTGGCGCAATTGTCGAAGTTCTCCGGCGGCATCGGCCAGTCGTATTCGCGGGTCCGTTCGCGCGGTGCGCTGATCCGCTCCACCAACGGGCGCAGCAACGGCATCGTGCCGTGGCTGAAGACCTTCGATGCCTCGGTGGCGGCGGTGAACCAGGGTGGCAAGCGCAAGGGCGCGGCCTGCATCTATCTGGAGACCTGGCACGCGGACATCGAGGAATTCCTCGAGCTGCGCGACAACACCGGCGACGAGATGCGTCGCACCCACAATCTCAATCTCGCGAACTGGGTGCCGGACCTGTTCATGCAGCGGGTCGAGCACGACGGCGACTGGTCGCTGTTCGATCCGGACACGGTGCCGGAATTCGTCGATCTGTGGGGCGAAGCCTTCGAGCGCGCCTACGCGCAGGCCGAACAGCAGGGGCGGGCGGTGCGCACGCTCAAGGCCCGCGACCTCTACGCGCGGATGATGAAAGTGCTGGGCGAAACCGGCAACGGCTGGATGACGTTCAAGGACGCGTCGAACCGTACCTGCAACCAGGTCGGACCGGGGCGGACGGTGCATCTGTCGAACCTGTGCACCGAAATCCTGGAAGTCACGTCCGCCGAGGAAACCGCGGTCTGCAACCTCGGCTCGATCAACCTCGCCCGGCACGTCGCGGTCGACGAACGTGGGGCGCCGCACTTCGATTTCGAGAAACTCGCCGAAACCGTGCGCGTCGCCGTGCGTCAGCTCGATCGCGTGATCGACCTGAATTTCTATCCGATCGAATCCGCGCGCCGATCGAACCTGCGCTGGCGTCCGGTCGGTCTGGGCGTGATGGGCCTGCAGGACGTGTTCTTCCGGCTGCGGCTGTCGTTCGATTCGGCCGAAGCGCTGGCGCT
>JAYRTK010000457.1:0-1975 GCA_041919595.1 Lysobacteraceae bacterium | reverse complement strand
TATGAACGGCACGTAGCGCTGCTGCGCGTTCGCGGCGCGACCGACCGCGCTGACGATGCCGGCGGTGACCGAGTGATCGAGTCCGAACGGCGAACCGATCGCGACCACCCACTGCCCCGGTTTCAGCGATTTCGAATCACCGGTCCGCAGATAGGGCAGATCGGACGCGGCGATCTTCAGCACCGCGACATCCGACTGCGGATCGCTGCCGACCACCTTCGCCTTGAATTCGCGGCGATCGGACAGGGTCACGTTGACCTCGTCGGCGTCTTCGACGACGTGATGGTTGGTCAGCAGATAGCCATCGCCGGAAATCAGGAACCCGGTACCGATCGACGTCGCCTGCGGACCGTCGCCATCGGGCTGACGCGGACCCTGCGGCCCGCCGGGCATCGGCATGTCGGGGCCGAAGAAACGACGGAAGAATTCCGGCATGTCGTCTTCGCCGGGCATGCCGCCCTGGGCCATCGCCCGCTGACGCCCGCTGCCGCGGGCCTCGATGCTCACCACCGCCGGCCCGACCCGCTCGACCAGCAGGGTGAAGTCGGGCAGCCCGGTGACCAGGGGTGCGTTGGGGGCGTTGATCGCCTCGGCCGCGACGGCGGCGACCGCCCCGGGCGCGGAGGAGATGGTGGCCGGCTGACCGGCGCCGATCGGCAGCACGGTCGTCGCTGCGGCGGTGGCCGCGGCGGTGGCGCTCACGATGAGGAAGGTACGGAGCATCGGTTTCATCGGGGATCGGTCCTCGACAAATGAGGGGGGAAGGCGGAATCGGCGCGTCGGCGGTCGCATCCGCCGACGTCGCTCAGACGGCGATCACGGCGAGGCCGGCGGGGCTTCGACCGAGGGTGTCGGCTGCGGCGGCAGATCGAAACGCGTGCCGCGGCGGGGCTGCAGCACCGGCGGCAAGGCGTCGGACTGCCGCGTGCCGAAACCGGCGGTCAGCTCGCCCGATGCGGAAGCACCGGGGACCAGCGATCGCGGCCAGGGCTTGGCGCTGATCTGCGCATCGGGCGCGATGCGGCCGGCATCGACCACATCGGAAACGCTGGCGATCTCGACGCCGGTGCCGGCGCGGGCATCGCGCCGACGGACGGTGATGCCGGAGCGCGGAGACGGCGTGCCTTCACTGACCGCGCGGTCGGCCGCGAGCAACCGCGGATGACGCGTGCGTGCATCGACGGTGGCGGCCACGGCGGTGGCGGCGGCAACCGCGGCGGCGGATTCGACACCGCCCGACGCCCCGACCGGCTGCGGGATCGGCATCCCGGCGGGCACGGGCGGCGTGGGCGCAGGTGCGACGGCCGGTGAGGAAGCAACGGCGGCCGGCGCCGGTTCGCCGTCGATGGCATCGCGGCCGACGAACAGCGCGGCCAGCGCGACCGACGCCGCGAGCGCGGCGCCACCGCCCCAGCGCAGCAGCGGCCGGCGCCCGCCGGAGGTCGCCGCCACGGGCTCGACCTGCACGGCGGCGAGATCGTCGGCGATGGCCCGGCCGACCCGCCGCGAGAAATCGGCCGGCAACGCGCGGCCGGCGTGACCACGCATCGCATCGCCGTAGAACTGCCAGCGTTCCCAGCAGTCCGCGAGTTCGTCGTCGTGCTGCATGCGGCGCAGCAGGAACCGGGTTTCGTCCGCGGACAACGCGCCGTCGAGCATCGCGGACAGGCGTTCGCGATGGAATTCGGGGGCATGGGCGGCGCCTGCGGCGGAGGGATCGTGCGTTCCGGTCATGGGGTGATCGTCGGAAGGATTGGCGGCGTTGCGGGAAAGACCTTGCCTGAAGCCCGAAAGTTCAAACCGGACTCAGCGGATCGCGCGTTCGCGCGGATCGCGCACGTCCATCAACGGCCGCAACTGGGCGTCGATGGCGTCGCGCGCCCGGAAGATCCGCGAACGGACGGTGCCGATGGGGCATTGCATCTGCTGCGCGATCTCCTCGTAGCTCAGGCCCTCGACCTCGCGCAGCGTGATC
>JAYRTK010000456.1:0-1989 GCA_041919595.1 Lysobacteraceae bacterium | reverse complement strand
CGCGGGTTCGTCGTCGACGATGAGAATGCGCTTCTGCATGAGGTCTTGAGCACGGAGCCGCTGCGGGGGAGAGCCCGGCCGCGGCCGGGGCACGACCACAGTAGACGACATTTTTGTGACCGAACCGTGACGACGCCGGCGGCGATGTGGCCGGCGGCGATGCGTCGGCCGGCCGGGCTCAGCGCCGTCGGAGGATGTCGTCCTCGATGCCCTGCCGCCGCAGTTCCAGCACGGTCGGCGTGATCGCCGCCACCCGCGCCTCGATCCTGGCGCGGGCGTAGTAATCCAGTTCCGGGCGCTTGAGCAGGGTGTTCAGCTGGATCAGGGCGCGTTCCGGTCGCCCGTTGAGGAATTCGGCCTCGGCGTAGGCTTCGCCGGCGCGGATCGGGTCGCCTGCGACTTCGCTGGCGCGGGCGAAGGTCTGCTGGAATACCGGATCCTCCTTGGCCGAAACCAGCAGCGGACGCAGTACCGCCTGGGCGCGGCGGCCGGCGCCGGCATCGTCGCGTTCGGCCAGCAGCGCGGCGTAGCTCAGGCTCGCCGCGCGATGCTGCGGCATCCGCGCCAGAAACGCTTCCATCCGCGTGTCGGCAGCGGCCAGATCGCCCGAGCGGGCCTCGGTTTCGGCCATCGCGATCACGACCCACGGGTCGGCCGGGTATTTGGCCAGCAGCGGCGCCAGCTCCTTCCGGGCGAGCGGGTATTCGCCGTTGCGCAGGCGGGCGATCGACAGCCCGTAGCGTTGGGCGTCGGTCAGCGGCCGCGCCTGCCGCAGGCGCTCGTATTCGCGGACCGCGTCCGCGGCGGTGTTGGCGCTGAGCACCCGGATCCGTTCGCGCGCCCAGCCGAACGGGACGTTGTCGATCGCCCGCGCCGGACCGGCGACGCGCAGGCTCGAGGGCAGCAGCGGATTCTCGCTGGTGACGGTGCTGCCGGGGTCGAACGTCTGCGGCCGGGCGGCGAGATCGTCGGCACGGGCGCGGGCCTCGCTCACCCGGGTGGTGTTGACCGGATGGGTGCGCAGATAGTCGGGCGTGCGTTCGCGCTCGCCGCCCTGGTTCACCCGCGAGATCGACTGCATCCGCCCGAACATGCTGACCATGGCCTGCGGGTCGTAACCGGCGCGGGTGAGCGTCTGGATGCCGAGGCGGTCGGCCTCGGATTCGTTGGAACGGGTGTAGTCGATCTGGCGCTGGACCATCAGCGCCTGGGCCGAGGCCAGCGCCGCCATGCTGGCGTCGTCGGAGGAATTGCCGCCGGACGACTGGGCGATCGCGATCGCGCCGAGCATCGCCAGCAGGATCGGTACGCTGTCCTTCTGCGCGCGTTCGACGCTGCGCAGCACGTGGGTCTGGGTGACGTGGGCGACCTCGTGCGCGAGCACGCTGGCGGCCTCGTCCTCGGTTTCCGCCGCCAGGATCATGCCGGCGTTGGCGCCGATGTAGCCGCCCAGCGTGGCGAAGGCGTTGAACCCGCGGTCCTTGAGCATGAAAAAGGTGAAGGGTTGCTGCGGCTTGTCGCTGGAGGCGGCCAGACGATGCCCCACGGACTGCAGCCAGCCGTCGATCAGCGGGTCGTCCATCACCAGTCCGTAATGCCGCAGCTGGCTGAGCATCATGCTGCCGTACTCGGCCTGCCGGGTCGGATTGAGCAGTTCGTTGGCCGAGGAGCCGATGTCCGGCAACCGGTTCTCCTGGGCCGGAGCGACGGCCGCCGCAAGGGAGAAGGTGAGGGCGGCGACGGCGACCGACAGGCGCATGGGACGGCATTCCGGGAAACAGATGACGGGACAGGATGACGGTTGGCGGCCTTCAAGGCGTGAACGCACTGTTAAGCCATGACCGGCAGACCATGGGTGATGCTCGGTGGTGGCCATTCGGTCGAAGTGCGTTGCCTGTCGAACGAAGGCAACCGTTTCGACCCTGCCATCGCCGCTTCGTTCCATGCACCGCAGTGTTGCCGCCCGATCAACGCCCGGCGGGTGGAAAA
>JAYRTK010000455.1:0-1993 GCA_041919595.1 Lysobacteraceae bacterium | reverse complement strand
CGCTGCCGAAGGCGCAAACGCCCGGAATCGCTCAGGCTGAATACCGCCGTGGTCCGAAAACTCTGGAGAGATCGGCCGCCCACCGCGACACGGGCAGCGCCGGCGCCGAAGGGGCAAGAGGCATGTCACGGGAGCGTCCCTCCCCCGCTTCCGCGGAACATGCTTCCAAACTCTCAGGCAGAAGGACAGAGGGGCGCCCATCGGCCTGCGGCCGGTGGATCGCGACGCCCTTCCCGCGGCCGATGCCGCGCCAGACGATGCCCATCCATGTCCACGACTCCGGTTTCCCGCGGTTCCCTGCACGCCGTCACCCTGCGCGAACTCGAACACCACGCCGCCTTCCTCGAACGCCATATCGGCCCCAACGACACCGAGATCGCGCACATGCTCGGCGTCGTCGGTCAGGACTCCCTGGAAGCGCTGACCGACGCCATCGTGCCGGCCAGCACCAAGTCCGCCGCCCCGCTGGCGTTGCCGGAAGCGATCACCGAAGTCGAAGCGCTCGCGAAGATCCGCGCCATCGCCCAGCGCAACCGCGTCTTCCGTTCGTTCATCGGCCAAGGCTATTACGGCACGCACACGCCGAACGTCATCCTCCGCAACATTCTCGAAAACCCGGCGTGGTACACGGCCTACACGCCGTATCAGGCGGAAATTTCGCAGGGCCGCATGGAAGCCCTGATCAACTTCCAGACCATGTGCGCCGATCTCACCGGCATGGAGATCGCGAACGCCTCGCTGCTGGACGAAGGCACCGCCGCCGCCGAGGCCATGACCCTCGCGAAACGCTCCTCGAAATCGAAGTCGAACGTGTTCTTCGTCTCCAGCGGCGTACATCCGCAGACGGTCGAAGTGTTGAAGACCCGCGCCGAGCCGATGGGCATCGTGCTGGCGTTCGGCGACGACGCCGAAGCCGCGGCGACCGACAGCTTCGGCGTGCTGCTGCAGTACCCGGACACGTTCGGCGACATCCGCGATTACCGCGCCGTGGCCGATGCCGTGCACGCGCGCGGCGGCCTGGTCGCGGTCGCCACCGATCTGCTCGCCCTGACCCTGATCGCCGCGCCCGGCGAATGGGGCGCGGACATCGTCGTCGGCAATTCGCAGCGCTTCGGCGTGCCGTTCGGTTTCGGCGGCCCGCATGCGGCGTTCATGGCCTGTCGCGACGCCTACAAGCGCTCGATGCCGGGTCGCCTGATCGGCGTGTCCATCGATGCCGAGGGCAAGCCGGCCTATCGTCTGACCCTGCAGACCCGCGAGCAGCACATCCGCCGCGAGAAGGCCACCTCGAACATCTGCACCGCGCAGGTGCTGCTGGCGGTGATGGCCTCGATGTACGCCGTCTACCACGGCGCCGAGGGCCTGACCCGCATCGCCCGCCGCACCCACCGTCTCACCGCGATCCTCGCCGCGGCGTTGCGCAAGGAAGGCGTGCATGTCGGCGCGCGCTTCTTCGACACGCTGCACATCACCGGCATCGACGCCGAGGCGGTCCACGCCCGGGCGCGCGCCGAAGGCATCAACCTGCGCCGCATCGACGCGCGCAGCCTCGGCATCAGCCTCGATGAAACCACCACCCGCGACGACGTGGTCGCGCTCGCGGCGCTGTTCGGCGCCGACGCCAGCGACATCGACGGACTCGATCTCGACACCCACGACGCTCTGCCGGACGCGCTGCTGCGCAGCAGCGCGTTCCTGACCCATCCGGTGTTCAACACCCACCACAGCGAGCACGAACTGCTGCGTTACCTGCGCGCGCTGGCGGACAAGGATCTGGCGATGGACCGGACCATGATCCCGCTGGGCAGTTGCACGATGAAGCTCAACGCCACCGCGGAGATGATCCCGGTGACCTGGCCCGAATTCGCGAACCTCCATCCGCTGGCACCGGCCGCGCAGGCCGAAGGCTATCGCCAGTTGATCGACGAACTGGAAGCGATGCTGGTCGAATGCACCGGCTACGACGCGGTGAGCCTGCAGCCGAACTCCGGCG
>JAYRTK010000454.1:0-2037 GCA_041919595.1 Lysobacteraceae bacterium | reverse complement strand
CATCATGGGCGGTTACGCCGCGGGCTACTACGCCTACATCTGGTCGGAAGTGATGGACGCCGACAGCGTGGAGTGGTTCAAGCAGAACGGCGGCCTGACCCGCAAGAACGGCGATCACTTCCGCAACGCGCTGCTCAGCCGTGGCGGTTCGAAGGATGCGATGGAACTGTTCCGCGACTTCCGCGGCCGCGCTCCGGAGATCGCCCCGCTGCTGGAACGTCGCGGCCTGACCGCGAAGTGACCTTCCCCGCACGATGCGACCACGACGACGCCCGGCTTGCCCGGGCGTCGTCGTTTCCGGGATCGCAACCGAAGCCGCGCCGGAACGATGCCGTCGCTTCCGTCCCGCATTCTCCGCACTGAACCCCGCGCATGTCGTCCGCTTCCGAAACATCCGCCGCCCGCAACCCGACTCCCGACCTGCACGAGGATGCGGAGGCGCTGCGCACCTGGCTCGATCGGCATGCGCGCGTGTTCGTGCTCACCGGGGCCGGTGTCAGTACCGGCTCGGGCATTCCGGACTATCGCGACACCGAAGGCGCCTGGAAACGCACGCCGCCGGTGACCTGGCAGGCCTTCGTCGGCGACCCGGCGACCTATCGCCGCTACTGGGCCCGCAGTTTCGTCGGCTGGCCCGGATTCTCGTCGGCGCAGCCCAACGCCGCGCATCGCGCACTCGCCGCCCTCGAAGCCGATGGACGGATCACGTCGCTCGTCACCCAGAATGTCGACGCCCTGCACCAGCGCGCGGGCAGCCGGGAGATCGTCGATCTGCACGGCCGACTCGATCGCGTGGTCTGTCTCGGCTGCGGCGACCAGCAGCCGCGCGCGCAACTGCAGGCACACTTGGCTGCGGGCAATCCGGGCTGGCGCCCGCACGAGACCTCGGTCGCGCCCGATGGCGACGCCGACATCGACGCCTCCGCAGTGGCGCGTTTCGTCGCACCGCACTGCGCGCTGTGCGGCGGCATGCTCAAACCGGACGTGGCGTTCTTCGGCGAGAACGTCCCGCGCGAACGCTACGCCCGTGCGATCGCCGCACTCGACGCGGCCGACGCCATGCTGGTCGTCGGTTCCTCGTTGATGGTGTATTCCGGCTTCCGTTTCGCGCGGATCGCGCATGAGCGCGGCCAACCGCTGGCGATCCTCAACCGCGGCCGTACCCGCGCCGATGCGCTGTCCGGCCTGAAACTCGACAACGACTGCGGCGCGGTCCTCTCGGCCCTGCGCGCCCGCGGTTGAGCGCGCCTACGGCGTCGACTGCAGGGCCGGAGGCGCGTCCGGCGCAGGCGGCGCCGCGACCGGCGGCGGCGGCACCACCACGAACATCGGCCGCAGTTCCGGCGTGAGCAACGGCGCGAGCACCGCGGTGGGCACTTCGACAGTGCGCACGCCGTCGACGTAAGGCCCCACCTGATACGGCGGAAAGACGAAGCGCAGCGCCATCAGTTTGACGCCATCCGGCGCCAGCACCGGCTCGAATGCGGCGAACGAGGCCGGCGCCGGCTCAGTGCCCTCGTCGATCATGCGACCGACCGAGCGCATCACTTCCGCGCGTTCGCCGGGCGGCAGTTCGTCGGCATCCACGCGCTGCGAGAGCGCGGCATGCAGCTGCTCGCGCGCATAGTCGGAAATCGTGCTCCAGCCGGCGGGATCGATGAACAGATCGTTCGCGGTCAACAGTTTCTGCTGCTTCGGCAACCAGACGAAGCGCGCCACCAGCGGTACGCCATGCGCGCCGCCGGTGAAGCTGGCGCCATCGGCGGCGACCGCCACCACGTCCGGCGTGTCCGTCAGCAGCGTCATGTTGAGGCTGAGCTCATAGGGGGCGATCTGCTTCGCCGGATCGGCGGCCTGCACCGCCTTCAGCAGCTCGGCACGGGCACCCTCGGCATACCGGTGCAACGCCTCGGCCAGACCCGGGTACCGCTTCGCGGCAGGCGGATAGCTGATGCCGATGATGTAGCGCGCGTCCTGTTCGATGACGTCCTTGAGTTCGATCGGCGCCGGTGCCGGTGTTTCGGTCTTGGCAGATCG
>JAYRTK010000453.1:0-2038 GCA_041919595.1 Lysobacteraceae bacterium | reverse complement strand
CCGGAATCGATCTGCGACTGCAGCAGACGATCCCACGCGGAGAAATCGAGGTCGCCGGACGCCGTGAACGGCGTGGCCAGCGCGGTGATGCTGCCGGACGGATGCACGCGGATGCCTTGGAAGTGCCAGGAGGAGTTCGGAGGAGGCGGATCGGCGCGATGCACCGGAATCCGACCGATGGATGTTACTTGGGAAGGTCTGAACACTCCATCCTCCGCACACCCGGCGCGGTGGGCACCGCCATGGGCGGACCATTCGCGGCGCGGATCGCGGACCGCCTTCCGGAGGTTGGCACCATGACTGCGGACCAGGGGCGCGAACCATGGGAATCAACCACTTGCACCCGGGCTTGCGGTGCGTCCCGGGGACCGGCCGCAGGACGACCACCGGGCAAGGCGCACGGCCATCGCCGTTCACCTTGCGGGCCGAAACCGCGGACCAGTATGCTGGCATCGAATCCCCGGCGCGCTGCGCACGGTGGAACCGCGGTCGATCCACTCGGCTCGCCCCGTCCGGTTCGATCCATTTGCCCGACCCGCTCGGCTTCATCCACTCGCAACATTTTCCTCGCGCGGACGCCACCTTGACCGATTCCTCCACCGCCGCCCGGCCTGCGCCGAACGAGAACTACCTGCTGATCAACGCCTATACGACGCATCCGCAGTCCCCGCTCCTGTCGGTGACCCGGCGGATCGCCGACAGCGGCTGCAATCTCGTCGATGCCCGCCTCTCCACCGTCGGCCGCGACGTGTCGGTGACCGCGCTCGCGATCGGTCCCTGGGACGCCATCGCCAAGCTCGAGGCGATGCTGACCCGGCTCGAACGCGAGGAAGGGATCAAGCTGATCTGGTACCGCACCGGCCCCAAGCCGATGCAGTCCAACCTGTTGCCTTACGTGGTCGAGGTCGTGGCCGCCGACAAGCCCGGCATCCTCTACCAGCTCGCCGATTTCTTCGACCGACAGGGCATCACCATCGAAAGCCTGCACTGCGCGCGCTACCGCGCGATGCAGACCGGCGCCGACATGTTCTCGGCCCAGGTCACCATCGGCGTGCCCGCAGACATGCACATCGCCGCCCTGCGCGACGATTTCCTCGAGTTCTGCGACCATCTGAACCTGGACGCGATCATGGATCCGATGAAATTCTGAGGAACGCCGATGTCGTACGCACTGGGATTCATGAGCTTCGCCTTCATCGTCGTCCTGGTGGGGCAGGTGAACGCATTGAAGAAGCGCGTCGCCGCGCTGGAAACCCGGCTGGATCGACCCCGGGACCCCGCATGAGCGCCAAACCTCTGCCCGCGAGCACCCTCTCGCTCCCGCTCGCCCTGTCCACCGGCGAGACCGCGACCCTCGCCGACCACGCCGGTCGCTGGCTGGTGCTGTACTTCTATCCGAAGGACTCGACGCCCGGCTGCACCACCGAGGGCCTCGAATTCAACGCCCTGCTGCCGAAGTTCGCCAGACTCGGCTGCGACGTGCTCGGGGTCTCGCGCGACTCGATCAGGTCGCACCAGAACTTCTGCGCCAAACAGGGCTTCAAGTTCGCGCTCGTCAGCGACGGCGACGAAGCCCTGTGCAACGCCTTCGAGGTCATCGGCGAGAAGAACATGTACGGCAGGAAGGTACTGGGCGTCGTCCGCAGCACCTTCCTGATCGACCCCGATGGCCGGATCGCCGCCGAATGGCGCGGCGTCAAGGTCGCCGGCCACGCCCAGGCCGTACTCGACGCGCTGAAGGCAGCCCAGGGCCAGTGACCCTCCCCCGCGACACCGCCGGCCACCGCCCCGCCTCGCGGGCCGCGGTGGTTCCGTGCCGTCCCGCGTTTTTCGCGCGACAACCTCTTCTTTCCCCCAGCATCGGTGAACCGACCGCATGATGACCCAAGGCAAGCGCATCTACGTCCTCGATACCAACGTGCTGATGCACGACCCGACGGCGCTGTTCAAGTTCGAGGAGCACGACGTCTTCCTGCCGATGCAGGTGATCGAGGAACTGGACAACGCCAAGAAAGGCACCTCGGAAGCCAGCCGCAAC
>JAYRTK010000452.1:0-2041 GCA_041919595.1 Lysobacteraceae bacterium | reverse complement strand
CGGCCGCAGGCTGGCGAGCCCGCGCCGCGCGATCCCGCGGTCGAAGGTGCGACCGTCGTGAACCTGGAGGGCGCGGCCGGCCGCGAATACTGGATCGGTTACCGCAATTACTACGTCATCACCCGCTACAACCGCTCGCCGATGTACGCGCTCGCGGTGCACCAGCTGGCGCAGACGATCCGCGCCGGAGCGCGGCCGTGAGTCGCGCGATCGCGCGGCGCGCGCGGGCGCTGGTGCCGGCGCTGCTGGCGACGACGCTCGCGGCCTGCGCCAGTGCCCCGCACCGTGCCGATGCGCCGCCCGCCGCCGAGCGTGCGCCGGATGCCGGGGCGGCCGACGTCGCCGACGCTCCGAAGCGTTCGCCCTATCCGCCGGCGGAAGAAGATCCCGCCAAGCGCGGCGATTACGTCGCCGGCGGCCTCTATGCGCCGCACGTCAAGGACAGCGTGCCGGACGTGTTGCCGGACGTCGATGCGATTCCCGAGCCGGAAGTGAAGGCCGAACCGCGTTCGCGGATCGGCAACCGCACCTATTCGGTGCTTGGCAAGACCTACCGCGTCCGCGATTCCGCCGAGGGCTATGTCGAGGAGGGCATGGCCTCGTTCTACGGCAACAAATTCCACGGCCGCAAGACCTCCAACCACGAGGTCTACGACATGTACGCCTTCACCGCGGCGCACAAGACGCTGCCGCTGCCGAGCTATGTCCGGGTGACCAATCTCGCCAACGGCCAATCGGTGGTGGTCCGGGTCAACGATCGCGGCCCGTTCCATTCGGGTCGTGTCATCGATCTGAGCTATGCCGCCGCGGCCAAGCTCGGTTTCATCAAGCAGGGCACCGCGCGGGTGGAAGTGCGTGCGCTGATGCCGGGTGAAGGGAGCGGCCGGCCGATGGCCACGCGCGCGCCGTCGACGCAGCCTCCGGTGGCGACGGTCGAGGACAACGCGGTCCGGGCCGAGGAATTCGAGCGCTGGATGCGCGAGCGTGGCATCCGATTCGCCGCGGGGACCGCCGCGACGCCCCCGCCTCCGGGCGCGGTGGTCGCGTCCGTCGCGGCGCCCGACGACGGCGACGTGCTGCTGCAGCTGGCGGCGTTTTCGGCCCGCGACAATGCCGAACGCGCCCGCGAGCGGCTCGCCGCCGGCGGGGTCGAGTCGCTGCGCATCGACGAGGCGATCGTGAACGGTCAGCCGGTGTGGCGTCTGCGCATCGGTCCGGTGCCGTCGGCGCGGATCGAGGAACTTTCCGGCCGCGCGGCCGATCTGGGATTCGGTCGGGTGCAGGTCGTGCGCGACTGACGTGCGCGAAGACAGCGGTGGTGCGCCTTCGCCGAAACATCGCCGAAACGTCGCATGCGCCTCGGAATCTGCCGTCGCTTGCTTCAGAATAGACGGCTTGTCAGTGATTCGATGGTCTTCGCGACCGTTTTCCGGAGTACAGGGTTCGATGAAGATGTCGGGTACGTGGCGGCAGAGCGGTTCGGGACGGACGACGACGCGGTGGTGGCTGGTCACCGCCTGCGCGGTCTGGATGGCGGGCCTGGCCCTGGCGCAGGCACCGGCCGGCACGACCGCGCCGGCCGCGAAGCCCGCGCCGCCGCCGCTGACCATTCCCGATGCGCCCAAGCCGGTCAGCGCCAAGGCCTGGCTGGTTATGGACGACGCCACCGGCAAGATCCTCGCGGGCGAGAACATCGACCAGCGCCTGGAACCGGCCAGCATCACCAAGGTGATGACCTCCTACGTCGTCGCCGCCGAGCTGCAGGCCGGCCGGATCAAGGCCGATGACCGGGTGATGATGAGCGTGAACGCCTGGCGCAAGGGCGGCGCCGGCACCGAAGGCAGCTACAGCGGTTTCACGGTCAACCAGACCGCGCCGCTGGAAGCGATGGAGAAGGGCATGGCGGTGCAGTCCGGCAACGATGCCGCGATCGCGCTGGCCGAGCACATCGCCGGCACCGAAGAGGCCTTCGCCACCCTGATGAACGACTACGCGAAGCGTCTGGGCATGCGCAACACCCGCTTCGCCAACGCCACCGGCC
>JAYRTK010000451.1:0-2041 GCA_041919595.1 Lysobacteraceae bacterium | reverse complement strand
GGTGATGCCCAGCACGGCCCTGACCTCCGGCGACAGCGGAATCGCCTTCGCCGAGCGCGGGAACACGCCGCCACCCTTGCTGATCAGTTTGCGATCGTAGTCGTCCCAGCTCGAACGCGGCAGCTTGAACATGCGGTCGCGTTCCTTGAACGAGATCGCCGCATCCGGGTTCGGGTCGAGGAAGATGTGGCGGTGATCGAACGCGGCAACCAGCAGGATGTGCTCGGACAGCAGCATGCCGTTGCCGAACACGTCGCCGGACATGTCGCCGATGCCCACGCAGGTGAAGTCATGGGTCTGCGAATCGCGGCCCATCGCGCGGAAATGGCGCTTGACCGATTCCCAGCCGCCGCGCGCGGTGATGCCCATGCCCTTGTGGTCGTAGCCGACCGAGCCGCCCGAGGCGAAGGCATCGTCGAGCCAGAAACCGTGCGCCCGGGCGATGCCGTTGGCCTTGTCGGAGAAAGTCGCGGTGCCCTTGTCGGCGGCGACGACGAGATAGGGATCGTCGCCGTCGTGACGCACCACTTCGTTCGGCGGCACGACCTTGCCGTCGACGAGATTGTCGGTGATGTCGAGCAGACCGTTGATGAAACGCTTGTAGCAGGCCACGCCCTCATTGAACCAGGCATCGCGGTCCACCGATGGATCGGGCAGCTGCTTGCAGAAGAAGCCGCCCTTCGAGCCCACCGGCACGATCACGGTGTTCTTCACCATCTGCGCCTTGACCAGACCCAGCACTTCGGTGCGGAAGTCCTCGCGGCGATCCGACCAGCGCAGGCCGCCGCGCGCGACCGGACCGAAGCGCAGATGCACGCCCTCGACCCGCGGGCCGCAGACGAAGATCTCGCGATAGGGACGCGGCTTCGGCAGGTCCGGCACCTTCGAGGAATCGAACTTGAAGCTGAGGTAGTCCGCCGGGCCGCCGTCGGCGCGCAGGCCGTCCTTGTAGCGACCGGTGAGGTAGCTGATGTAGTAGTTGGTGCGCAGCGTGGCTTCGATCACGCCGACGAAGCTGCGCAGGATGCGGTCCTCGTCGAGGCTCGACACGCGATCGAGCAGCGCGGTGATGGCGGCGCGGGTCGCATCCAGTTGCGCATCGCGCTTCGCCGAACGCGCGGCGATCACCGGCTCGACCGCGGCCAGCACCGTCGCGTCGCCGCCGGCCAGCGCGGACAACTGATGGCGGAAGCGTTCGGCGCCGGCCTTGATGTCGGCCTTGCTCTCGCTGCCGGTGACCGGATCGAAGCGCGCCTCGAACAGTTCGGTCAGCAGGCGGGCGAGGATCGGATAACGGGCGAACGTCTCCTCGACGTAGTTCTGCGAGAACGGCACGCCGATCTGCAGCAGATACTTGCAGTAGGCGCGCAGCATCGCCACCTGCTTCCACGACAGATTGGCGGCGAGGATCAACCGGTTGAACCCGTCGTTCTCGGCATTGCCGCGCCAGATCTGGCCGAACGCCTCCTCGAAGGTCTCGTCGAGCCCGTCGATATCGACCCCGCCGCGATCGGCTTCGACCTCGAAATCCTGGATGTAGGCGACGGTGCCTTCGGATTCGATCCGGTAGGGATGCTCGGAGATCACGCGCAGGCCCATGTTCTCCATCATCGGCAGCGCATCGGACAGCGGAATGTCGTCGTGGAGGCGGTAGAACTTGAAGCGCAGACCGCCGTCCTGGCCGCGATACAGACTCAGGCGCAGATCCTGCTCGGGAGTCAGCGCGGCGAGTTGCTCGACGTCGTTCGCGGCGACCGCCGCCGAGACCTTCTCGATGTAGCCGGCGGGCAGCGCGCGGCCGAAGCCGTTCGCGAGCGCGAGACCGCGCTCCTCGCCATGGCGCGAGACCAGGGTTTCGCGAAGATCGTCCTGCCAGTTGCGCACGATCGCCGCCAGACGCGCGTTCAGGCCGGCGGCATCGATCTCGACCTCTTCGCCCTTGCGCGGGCGCGCCAGCATGTGCAGCTGCGCCAGCGGCGAATCGCCGAGCTGGATGGTGGAATCCACGCGGTCGGCATGCAGCACCTCGCGCAGCATCGCC
>JAYRTK010000450.1:0-2052 GCA_041919595.1 Lysobacteraceae bacterium | reverse complement strand
GCGACTGGTCGCCGATCGGCGCGAACCGGTCCAGCGTCGGCACCGTCGCGTGGATCCAGTAGGCGATGCTGTCGTTCGCATGCGTGCCGGCGTTGGCGATGTCTTCGCCGGTGGCGTCGCGCCACAGCCGGTAGAGCGCGAACAGGCGCATGTGGGCGGCGCCGTAGCCGGTGCCTTCCAGGCTGCCGCCGCCGGGCAACCGTGCGAAGTAGTCGATCAGCGGCGGGATCTTCTCTTCGTTGAGGAAGGTCATCCATTCGTCGCTGCCGCTGGCCAGCGCCCAGTACAGCGTCGCCTCGACGAAGCTGTAGTAGTAGTTGTTGCCGGGATTGTCGACGGACCAGCCGGTCCACGGCCGCGGCCGTCCGCCCCAGTGCGCGCGCAGGTGATGCCACACGTTCCACACCGCCTGTTCGGCGAACGCCGACCAGCGCCGGCGCTGCGCATCGTCGATCCGGTCCCGGCACGTATCCAGCGTCATCGACAGCGCGGCGATCCGCGGACCGATTTCCAGATACGAATCGCCGGCGATCTCGGGCGCGCGGCCGTCGGCGATCGCCGCGTCGGCGTCGGCGACTTCCTTCTCCACCATCCGGATCGCGAGTTCGCAGTATTTCGGCTTCGGATCGAGCCGGTACAGCAGCGCCGCGTCGTAGGCGGAGAAGGCGTAGCCGGGCTGGCCGGCGACCGCGCTGTCGACCCAGCGCCGGAAGCGGTCGAAGGCCGGCGATCCACGATCGACGTAGGCCAGATCGAGCGGAATGCCCGGCGCGATCGGCGCCAGCGGTCTGCGCGCGGTCGCCGCGGAGGGCGTTGCGGCCGCGGCGACCGCGGGCGGCGAGGCGCCGTCGGCCGCCGCCGCATCGCTCTGCCGGCCGCAGGCGGCACCGAGCACGCACAGGGCCAGTGCGGCGACCAGGCGGACGGACGGCGTGCGCCTGGCGGGAAGGGCGGTGCGACGGTCGGCGCGCATGTCGGCGATCATGTCGGTGATCATCGCGACTCAACGATTGCGGTAACTGAGGGTCAGACTGATCTGGTTCTGCGCCGCATCCTGTCCGGCGGCGGTGCTGCGGCGCTCGTAGCGGCCGATGCTCAGCATCGCGCTCCAGTGGCGGGTCCAGTCGAGCCGCGCGAAACCGTCGTAGCGACGGGTTTCGTCCTCGCGCCCGAGATTGACGTACGTGTTGTGATCGAGCGCGCCCGAGAAGCCGAGCGTCAGATTGCGGCGCGCGCGCCAGCCGGCCTCGATGCCGCTGCCGTACCCGTTCTGGTCGAACTGGTCGGTGTCCTCGTAGCGGACCCGGTCGAGGTAGGACGTGACCGCGAGATTCCAGCGGGTCGCGGTGTAGGCGTATTCGGTTTCCAGCCGGCGTTCGAGGTAGGGCGAGGCATTGACCACGGTATCGCCGGTGACCACGCCGGCGGGCGGCCCGTCGTCCTCGCCGATCGCGGTCAGACTGTCCGCGGCCACATCGGAGAACTGGTGGCCCAGACGCGCTTCCAGCCGATGCAGATCGTTCGGGCGCCAGACCACGGTGGCGCGCAGCATCGGGTCGGAGCGGTGGTCGGCGAAGCCGGGCAACGGGCGTCGATAATCGAGTCGCGAATAGCCTGCGTCGACCGTCAGATCGACCCGGTTGAGCGTGCGCGACCAGCGCGCGAACACGTCCGAGCGGGTGTAGTCGCGGGCGATGACGTCGCGCTCGAAATCCACGCGCTGCTGCTGCGCGTTGAAGGCGAGCCGGCTGGTCCGGCTCAGCCGCTTGACCGCGCGCAGCGCCAGTTCCGTGCGCGCGGAATTGAATTCATCGGTGATTTCGGCCTCGCTGCGGACGTGGCGCAGCTCGGCGCTGCCGCGCCAGCCTTCGCCCCATTCGAACTGCAGGGTCGGGCCGGCCGACAGCACGTTGACCTGCTGGCGGTTGCCGGGCGTGTCGGCGGCGAGCGTGTTCACCGGCTGCAGGGTCAGGCTGTCGGCGATCGCGAAACTCAGGCGCTCGGGGATCGCGACCCAGTTCAGGCGCGCGCCGAGGGTGCCGTCGACCACAT
>JAYRTK010000449.1:0-2069 GCA_041919595.1 Lysobacteraceae bacterium | reverse complement strand
GACTGGACCCGGTGAGGGCGCTCTGCCGCCGGCTGAAGGTGCCCACGGCGCACCGCGATCTCGCCCTCGGCGCCTGCCGCGAGCATCTCAACATCCATCGCCTGCACGAACTGCGCAGCGCCAGCGTGCACGATCTGATCGCACGCAACGACGGGTTCCGGCAACCGCAGCGGATCGCGCTGCTGGCGCAGGTCTGCGAGGCCGACAAGCGCGGTCGCGGCGGCATGGCCGAATCCGACTATCCCCAGAGCGCGCAGCTGGTGCGCCTGCACGCCGCGGCCATGGCCGTGCGCGGCGCCGACGTGGCCCGACCGGACATGGACGGTCCGGCGGTCGGCGAAGCGCTGCGCAGGGCACGGATCGCCGCGATCTCCGCCGCGCGCAACGCGCCGTAGCTCGCGATGCCGGCCCAGGCCCGCCCTACGGGCGTCGATCGATCTTCAGCAGCAGATCGCGCCACGGGGTGAGCTGCATGCCGAGACCGGCGATCACGCCCAGCGTGTTCGCGAACGCGTCGGCCCGATCCATCATCCGGTACGCGGTGAACGCGCCCTGCGCATATTCCAGACAGATGCCCATCAGCACCAGGGCGATCCCGACGCTGAGCAGCGAGCGCCAGCGCGGGTACAGCTGGACCGCCCCCGCGGCGAGGACGGCGTAGGTCAGGAAATGTTCGACCTTGTCGCCACCGGACGGCAGTCGCCCGAGGTCCGGCACCGGCATCAGCGAAGCCACCACCGTCCCCGCGACGCACCCGCACCACAGCACCGCCCACAGCCAGGGACGACGGAACGGTTTGAGCGAGCGGCCGAAGCGGTAGACGGTCATGCGATGCATTCCACGACGCGGCTCACAGGCGATGACTGAGGTCGCCGACCAGGAACGCATGATCGAGTCCGACCTTGCGCGCGAAGCCCATGACCTGGAAGCGTTCGCCCATCTCGCCCGGCAGGGTGAGCTTCTTGGCCTGCTGTCGCAGCGCGTAGCGCGCGGCTTCGTCGGCGGCGCGCTGCTCGTGATCGGCCAGCCGCGCGTCCAGCCCGTTGCCGATCAGGAAACTGGCCTGCGAGCAGTAGCCGGCGAATTCGAAACCCGCACCGCTCCCGGCCTCCGCCAGCGCGGTGAAATCCACCGACACGGTGACGTCCTGCAGACCCACGCGCGCGAACACGTCGTCGACCAGACGATGACGATGGAAGGCGCGCAGGGTGCCGTCTTCGCGACGCGGGTCGTAGTACTCGCGCCGCGGATAACCATAGTCGACCAGCAGCAACGCGCCGGTCTCCAGCCCGCCGATCACCGCCTGCAGCCAGTACGGCAACTGCGGCAGGACTTCCGAGCGGTAACCGTCGCGGAACGGGCCGCCGGACTGGCGTTCGACGTGACGCACCGCCGCCGACAGCAGCGCATCCGCCGGGCGATCGGTGCGGATGAAACCGCCGGAGGCGTCGAGGGCGACATGCTCCTCGTACACCTCGCCCTCGCGGATCGCGAAGCGCGAGGTCGGCAAGGCATCGATGACCTCGTTGGCGAACACCACGCCGTTCCAGCGCGTCGGAATCGGCGTCTGCAGCCACTCGACGCGGGCGAACACGTCCGGCGGAAGCCCTTCGCGCAGGCGGACATGCTGGCGATGCCGCAGGTCGGCGCTGGGTTCGAGGATGGCGTAACGCGCCGGCATGGTGCCGGTCGCGAGCATGCGCTGGATCGCGGCCTCGGCGAACGCGCCGCTGCCGCCGCCGATCTCAAGGAACCGGGCGTCATCGCAGCACGCGCTCAACGCCGGCGACAGCGCGTCGGCCACGCATTCGGCGAACAGCGGCCCGAGCTCCGGCGCGGTGACGAAATCGCCCGCGGGACCGAGCTTGGTCGCACCCGCGCTGTAGTACCCCAAACCCGGCGCGTAAAGCGCCAGCTCCATGAAACGCCAGAACGGAAGCGCACCGCCGTTGCTCGCGATCTGATCCTGGATCAGCGCGGCCAGCCGTTCGCTGTGCGCCCTGGCGTCGGGATCGAGCGCGTCGTCGTTCTGCATGCGGCAGCTCCGTTGCGGGGCCGCACAGAATAAC
>JAYRTK010000448.1:0-2072 GCA_041919595.1 Lysobacteraceae bacterium | reverse complement strand
TGGCCGTCGTGGTGCTGTGCGTCCTGGCCTCGCTGGGCCTGAGCATCGTCGGCATCATGGGATTGCTCGCGCAGCGCGTCGGCGGCAGCAGCCGCAGCGAAGCGATGATGATCGACCCGCAGGAACTCCGCCGTCTGCGCGAACAGGCCGATGCCCGCCGCAGCAGCGGTACCGACATCTCCGGCGCAACGGTCACCGGTACGGGCGTCGCCCCGGTCGCCGGCGATCCGCCGCAGACCTGAACGCTGTCCGCTTGACCGTTCTCAGCGTCAACGTCAACAAGATCGCGGTGCTGCGCAATTCGCGCGGCGGCCACGATCCCGACGTGGTGACCGCCGCACGGGTCTGTCTCGACGCCGGCGCACACGGGATCACCGTCCATCCGCGCCCCGACGCCCGCCATATCCGCGCCGACGATGTCTACGCATTGGCCGAGCTGACCCGCGAATACGGCGTCGAATTCAATCTCGAAGGCAATCCCTTCCCGCCTCCGCGACCCGGATATCCCGGTTTCCACGCGCTGTGCGCCGCGGTGCGCCCCGCGCAGGCGACCCTGGTCCCCGATGGCGACGGCCAGCTGACCTCCGATCACGGTTTCGATTTCGCCCGCGATCTGGAGGCGCTGCGCGGACAGGTCGCGGCATTGAAGGGCCTGGGTTGTCGGGTCAGTCTGTTCGCCGATGCCGCTGCGGACATGGTGGCTGCGGCCGCGAGCGGCGCCGACCGCATCGAGCTGTATACCGGCCCCTACGCGGAAGCGCAGGCGGCGGATCGGGCGGACGCGGTCCTGCAGACCTTCGCCGCGACGGCCCGCGCCGCGACGACCCAGGGCTTGGGCATCAACGCCGGCCACGATCTCAGCCAGGCCAACCTCGGCCGTTTCCTCGCCACCGTCCCCGGCGTGCAGGAAGTCTCGATCGGCCATGCGCTCATCGGCGAAGCGCTGTATGCCGGACTCGCGTTCACCGTGAAACGTTACCTGGCAATCCTCGCGGGGCGCTGAACCCGCAGACGCAACGGGCGGCCGAAGCCGCCCGCCGGCGTCCGCGCGATGACCACGCGGTATGCCGCAGTGGTGAACCCGCTACTTGAACCGGATGTTGTTCAGTCCCGCGTTCTGCGCCGTCGCCAGGACCTTGGCGACGACCTGATAGTCCGCCTCGCCGTTGGTATCGATGCGCAGGATCACCGGTTCGCGTCCGGCGCGTTCGAGCTCCGCCGAGAACACCGAGCCCAGCGCCGACATCGGCATCGGCTGCTCACCGAGGAAGAGCTCTCCCGACGCATCGATCCGCAGTTCGAGCGGCGGTGGCGGGTCTGGCCGTGCGATCGGGTTGTGGCCACCCAGCATCAACGGAATCGGTCGACTGAAGATCGGTGCGGCGATCATGAAGATCACCAGCATGACCAACATGACATCGACAAGCGGGGTGATGTTGATCTCCGCGATGCTGTGTTGCCGGGTCTGGGCTTGGGCGAATGCCATGGCGCGCTCCTCCGGTGGTGGTGACGCGTCCACCCTACGCCCGGCCCGGCGGAATCCGCAAGCCCACGACCGCCGCAAAAAAAGACGCCGCCCGGAGGGGCGGCGTCGGAAGGTGGAACAAGCGTTGCTGGCGGGGCGGCGGGCTGCAGGTCCACCGCCTGACCATCGTGCGGTTTACTTCTTGACGAAGCCGATCTTCTTCATGTCCGCGTCCTTGGCCGAAGCCAGGACCTTGGCGAGGATTTCGTATTGCGCGTCCTCGTTCATGTCGATTTCAAGCGTGGGCTGGTTCTTCGGATCGCGCTCGACCTCGGCCTGCATCATGCTGCGCAGGGCGGTCACCGGCGTCGAACTGTCGTTCCAGTACACGGTGCCGGCATTGTCGATGCGCAGCTTGATCGGCGGCGGCGGTTCCACCGGATTGTCCGGCGGATTGGTCGTCCGCTGCGGCAGGTCGATGTCGATCGGATAGGACAGGATCGGCGCGGTCACCATGAAGATGATCAGCAACACCAGCATCACGTCGACGAGCGGCGTGACGTTGATGTCGGCCATGGGGCCAGAACCGGAGCTGGATGCGAAAGCC
>JAYRTK010000447.1:0-2088 GCA_041919595.1 Lysobacteraceae bacterium | reverse complement strand
TTTGAAGCAGTTCATCCTGCCGATCCTGGCGCTGTTCGTGTTCGGTCGCGGCGACCGCAACGACCTGTGGGGACTGGTCGCGATCTGCGTGCTGGCGACGATCTCGATCTGGCAGTTCTACACCTATCGTTTCCGGATCACCGACGACAGTCTGCAGATCCGCAGCGGGCTGCTGGAGCGCAGCCTGCGCCAGATTCCGTTCGCGCGGATCCACAACGTCGGGCTGCACCAGACGCTGCTGCACCGGATCTTCGGCGTGGCCGAAGTGCGGCTGGAATCCGCCGGCGGCATCAAGCCCGAAGCGGAGATGCGGGTGCTCAAGCTCGACGATGCGCTGGCGCTGGAATCGCTGGTGCGCCGTCGCCGCAACGCCGCGGTGCATGTGGACGCGGCGGCGGCCGACGGTGTCGCGCCCGAGGCCGGCGTCGTGCTCCATACCCTGTCGACCGCCGACGTGGTGCGCGCGGGTCTGATCTCCAATCGCGGGATGATCGTGGTCGGCGGTGCGTTCGCGGCGCTCGCGCAGCTGAGCGGCGATCTGTTCTCGGAACTGATCGAGCGCTGGGGGCGCGCGCTGTTCGGCGTGGTCGATACCTACGGTCGCGGTCACGAGGCGCTGGCGACGCTGACGCTTCTGCTGCTTTTCCTGGCGTTGGTGCGCGCGTTCTCGGTGCTGCTGGCGCTGCTGCAGTACTCGGGATTCCGGTTGGAGGAACACGGCCGGCGGCTGACCCTGGAACGCGGACTGCTCACCCGCATCCGCACCAGCACGCCGCGCCGGCGCATCCAGTCGTGGACGCTGCGCGAGGGCATGCTGCATCGCCTGTTCCGGCGGCGCACGCTGGAGGTCGGCACCGCGGTGCTCGACAATGGTTCGCACAGCCAGCCGCGGTCGCTGCGCGAGGTCGCGCCGGTGGCGACACCGGAGCGTTGCGATGCGCTGATCCGGCATCTCGCGCCGCAGCTGCAGTGGCCGCCGGCCGAATGGCGACCGCTGCATCGTCTGGCGTTCTGGCGGTTGTTCGCGCCGCAACTGCTGCTGGCGGTGGTGCTCGCCGCCTTCGCGCTGCTGCAGTCCGGTCCGCTCGGGCTGATCTTCGTGGCGCTGTGGCTGCCGTGGATCGCCTACATCGCCTGGCAGAACGCGCGGCACGCCGGCTATGCGGTCGACGGCAACACCATCGCGTCGCGCGGCGGCTGGTGGACCCGCCAGTGGCGTTTCGCCGAGATCGGCAAGCTGCAGGCGATCCGTTTCGGCCAGTCGCCGCTGGACCGGCGGCTGGGCATGGCGCATCTGCTGCTCGACACGGCTGGCGGCAACGCGATGGCCGAACCGCTGCGGCTGCGCTTCCTGCCCGAAGCCGAGGCGCGCGCGTTGCACGAGCGGCTGGGCCGCGAGATCGCGGGCAACGCATTGCGGTGGTAGGTCGGGCCCTGGCCCGACATCACGGCATCCACGATCTCCATCGTGCCTGCGTGGGGATGGCGAACCGCGCCGCACGCCTCAACCGAAACCCCAATACCCGAGTTTCGCCCGGATCTGCAGCGCGCGCAGCCGGCCGGCCAGCGGTTTTCCGCGCAGCGGGCCCAGTGTGCCGGCGATGAGATCCTCGGTCGCGGCCAGCACGCGTTCGGAGGAACGGCCGTCGCGATACGGATGGATGGCGTCGGCGTAGGCGACGATCGCCGCGCGCAGCGCCGGGTCGGGCGCGAACGCGCGTTCGAGCATGTCGCGCAATCGCGTCGGATCGTCGAAGTCGAGCATGTGCGGCTTCGGCGCGCGATTGCGCAGGGTCACCACCGGCTTGTGCTGGACCACGAATTCCGAGACCACCGAAGTGGTGTCGGCGACCAGCACGTCGGCGGCGCGCTGTGCGGCCA
This sequence comes from Lysobacteraceae bacterium, assembly GCA_041919595.1. GTDB lineage: Bacteria > Pseudomonadota > Gammaproteobacteria > Xanthomonadales > Xanthomonadaceae > Lysobacter_I. The sequence goes on along the minus strand of JAYRTK010000447.1, from coordinate 207 downwards.
TGAGCTGTTCGGTCTCGACGAAGGCGGCGTTCGGCCCGACGAGGCCGCGATAGCGCTCGAACCATTCGGGCGCGCATTTCGGATGCAGCGTGAGCAGCCAGTAGCGATCGCCGCGCGCGACCTCGGCGGCGATCGCCTCGAACAGATGCGGCGCGGCGCTCAGGCGTTCGGTGAAGGTGGACGCGAACAGCACCGTCGGCCGGCCCT
>JAYRTK010000446.1:0-2092 GCA_041919595.1 Lysobacteraceae bacterium | reverse complement strand
ATGCACTGGGGCCTCGTCGGGTGGAGCGAGGCGGGGGGGCGCCGCGCCGGCGCGGCGCGACAGCCGGTCGAGAAGCCGCATCGCGTCGACATCACCGCCGATAACGGCATCGACGAGATCACCATCGGCCGCATGCTCAGCGCCATCGAAGAGAGTGCGCTCGACGAATCCGAACTCGCCCACCTCCGCAAGGAATGGCAGCTCGCCGGCGGCAAAACGCCGGTCGTCGGCATCACCGGCACCGGCGGCGCCGGCAAGTCGTCGGTCACCGACGAACTGCTCAACCGCTTCCTCGCGAATTTCCCGGAGATGCGGGTCGCCGTGATCTCCGTCGACCCGACCCGTCGCCGCACCGGCGGCGCGCTGCTCGGCGACCGAATCCGCATGAACTCGCTGCGGTCCAAGCGCGTGTTCATGCGCTCGATGGCCACCCGCCGCCAGCACATGGCGACGAACGTGGTGCTGAAGGACTGCATCGGCTTTCTCAAGTCGCTCGGCTATGACCTGGTCATCGTCGAGACCGCGGGCATCGGCCAGAGCGATTCGGAGATCGTCGATCTCGTCGATTTCCCGATGTACGTCATGACCAGCGACTTCGGCGCACCCAGCCAGCTCGAGAAGATCGACATGCTGGATTTCGCCGAACTCGTCGTGCTCAACAAGTTCGACAAGCGCGGCGCGGAAGACGCCCTGCGCGACGTGCGCAAACAGTGGAAGCGCAACCGCGTCGCGTTCAACGTCGCCGACGAGGACGTGCCGGTCTACCCGACCATCGCCTCGCAGTTCAACGACCCCGGCATCAGCTGGATGTTCGCCAACCTCTGCCGCCTGCTGCGCGGGAAGCTGTCGCTGCCGGAAGACAAGTGGTCGCCCGCCATCGACACCAGCCTCAAGGAACCGCGCGCCACCGTGCTGATTCCCGGCCACCGCGTGCGCTATCTCGCCGAGATCGCCGAACAGGGCCGCGGCATCAACCGCCGCATCGAATCGCAGGCCGAGATCGCCGATCGCGCGCAGTCGTACTGGCAGTCGCTGCGCGATCTGGGCGATGCGGCATTGCCGAAGTCGCTCGACCTCTTCGCCGATGACGCGCTCACCAGCGGTGGCGACAAGACCCTCCTCACCCTCCGCCAACGCTACAACGACGCCGTCCAGTCGCTCGATTCCGAAGCCGTCAAGCTGCTGCGCGAATGGCCCGCGCGGCTGAAATCCATCGTCGACGAGGTCAACGAATACCAGGTCCGCGACAAGACCATCCGCGTCGAGAACTACCGCGAATCCCTCTCGCACCAGAAGATCCCGAAAATCGCCGCGCCCACCTACAAAAGCTGGGGAGAACTGCTGACCTTCCTGCAGAAGGAAAACCTGCCCGGTTCCTATCCGTACACCGGCGGCGTGTACCCGTACCGCCGCACCGGCGAAGACCCGATCCGCATGTTCGCGGGCGAGGGCACGCCCGAGCGCACCAACCGCCGCTTCCACTATCTCAGCGTCGGCCAGCCGGCCGCACGCCTGTCCACCGCCTTCGACAGCGTGACCCTGTACGGCGAAGACCCGGCGCCGCGCCCCGACATCTACGGCAAGATCGGCAACTCCGGCGTCAACATCGCCACGCTCGACGACATGAAGAAGCTGTACTCCGGCTTCGACCTCTGCGCGCCCAGCACCTCGGTGTCGATGACCATCAACGGCCCCGCGCCGATCATCCTCGCGATGTTCATGAACACCGCGATCGACCAGCAGGTCGAGAAACATCTGCGCGCGGATCAGGCGCGCTGGGACGCCGCACACGCCGCCATCGAGAAGCTTTTCGAAAACAAGCGCCGCCCCGAATACAGCGGCGCGCTGCCCGAAACCAACGACGGCCTCGGCCTCGGCCTGCTCGGCGTCACCGGCGACCAGGTCGTCGACGCCGAGACCTACGCCAACATCAAAGCCCAGACCCTCGCCAGCGTGCGCGGCACGGTGCAGGCCGACATCCTCAAGGAAGACCAGGCCCAGAACACCTGCATCTTCAGCACCGAATTCGCGATGCGGATGATGGGCGACATCCAGCAGTTCTTCGTCGAGAAGAACGTGCGCAACTTCTACT
>JAYRTK010000445.1:0-2097 GCA_041919595.1 Lysobacteraceae bacterium | reverse complement strand
CCGGCACCGCGAACACCTCGCGCCCGGCATCGGCCGCCAGGCGCGCGGTGATCAGGGCGCCGGAACGGCTGGCGGCCTCGATCACCAGCGTGCCCAGACTCAGCCCGGCCAGGATCCGGTTGCGGCTGGGAAAATGCTCGCGCCGGGCCTCGGTGCCCGGCGGATGCTCGCTGACCACCGCGCCAGCGGCCGCGATCCGCGCCAGCAGCGCGGCGTGTTCGCGTGGATACGGCACGTCCGGTCCGGTGCCGAGCACCGCCGCGGTCAGACCACCGGCGTCCAGGGCGGCCTCGTGGGCGGCGCGATCGATTCCGGCCGCCAGCCCGCTGGCCACCGCGAACCCCGCCTCGACCAGCGCCCGGGCGAACGCCCGGGCATTGTCGCGCCCGCCCGCGGTCGGCCCGCGGCTGCCGACCACCGCCACCGACGGGTGCCAGAGCAGGGCCGGATCGCCGGCCACGAACAGCGCCAGCGGCGGACTGCCGGCGCGCCGCAACAGCGGCGGGTAGTCGGGATCGTGCCAGCCGAGCAGCCGATGCCCGGGCTGGCGCAGCCAGTCGCGGCAACGCGCGAGCAGTGCGGGATCGAGCGCCACCGGATCGCCTTCGAGCGCGCGGATCTGCGCCGGCTCCAGCCCGGCATCGCGCCAGCGGCTGCGTGGCAGGGCCCGCACCGCCGTCGGCGCGCCGTGGGCATCGAGCAGCGCGCGGCGTGGCGCGACGGCACCGCCCGGCAACAGCAGGGCGAGCAGGGCTTCGGTTTCGGCATCGAGCGTGTCCATGCCGGAATCCTGCCCCGGAAACGGCGACGGCGCCCTCGGGCGCCGTCGCATCGTGCTGTCGGAAAAGTCCTACTGCGCGTCGGGGTGCTTGAGCCGGTAACCGACACGGCTGGGCTTCACGCCTTCCATCACCAGACCGTAGCTGACCTTGTCGAAGGTGCGGAAGATCATCACGTGGCCGCTGTACTCGTCCGGCAGCTGCACGCGACGGCCCTTCGGCACGGTCTCATCGCCGCGCCAGTAGCCTTCCTGCACGCGATCCACCGTGTTGCTGCCCTGGCGCCAGATCGACAGCACGGTGCCGTTGTCGATGCCGTCCTGATGACCCACCGACAATGCGACGACATCGCGCGGACCGCCGCTGGTCAGCGAACTGGCCACCGCCAGCACCCGCGCCCGATCCATGTCGATCGGCTGCTTCGGCGCGTGCGGGAAGAACTGCAGATCGTACGGCTGGGCGTCGACCGGGATGAGGCGGTCGCCTGCGCGGACCTCGACGTTGCGGGCATCCAGACGCAGCGTGGTGACCTCGACATCGCCTTCCATCACCTTGGTGACGGTGCCGGCGTTGACCTTCAGCAACTCGTGGCCGAGCTCCTCGCGGCCGACATCGGCACCGGCGGTATCGCTCCAGGGCACGCCGAAACCGGGCACCAGCTCGCCGCGGAAATCGTAGTGGTTGCGGCTGAGCATGTCGCAGCATTCGCGCTTGCCGATCCGCACGTAACGCGTCGTCGGGCGGACGATGGCGTAGCGCTGGCCGACCTGCGCGCCCTCCAGCCCGCGGACATAGGCCAGATGGCCCTGCACGCCGCGGGTGATGTCCTCTTCCAGCCCGACCACGTAGGGCAGTTCCTTGAAGCTGTCGACCACGCGCAGATCGCGCAGGTAGGCCTCGATGTCGGAGAGCGGGATCGCATTGATCGGCGCTTCGTTGCGCGGACCCGCCTGCACGCCCACGCCGACGCGGTCGAGATAGGCAAGGCTGATCACGTCGCCCGGATAGATCAGATGCGGATTCGCGATCTGCGGGTTGGCCTGCCAGATTTCCGGCCACAGCCACGGCTTCCTGAGGAAGCGTCCGGCGATGTCCCAGAGGGTATCGCCCCGCTTCACCACATAGGTGTCGGGATGATCGCCCCGGATCTCCTGGGCGACCGCATAGGTGCCCACGGTGAGGAGGGCGGCAGCGCTCACCACCATGAAACGGTGAGAAACGCGCTTAAGGATGCTGGCCATCTACTTGCTCCCCTTGGGATTTTCCCCAACACAACGGCCGCACTATAGCCCACAAATCCCGGCTATTGGCAAGTCGG
>JAYRTK010000444.1:0-2122 GCA_041919595.1 Lysobacteraceae bacterium | reverse complement strand
CGAAGGCCGCCACCAGCTCGATGCCTCGGTGATGGAAGGGCACACCCGCCGCGCCGGTGCGGTCGCCGGCGTGCGCACCGTGCGCAATCCGATCCGGCTGGCGCGCGCGGTGATGGAACGCAGTCGCCACGTCATGCTGGCGGGCGACGGCGCCGAGGCGTTCGCCGATACGCTGGCGGACATCGAACGCGTGCCCAACGACTGGTTCGATACCGAACATCGCCGGCAGCAACTGGAGGACGCCCGCGCCCGTGAGCGCACGCAGACCCTGCCTGCGGTGCCCGGCACGTATTTCGGGACGGTCGGCGCGGTCGCGCTGGATCGCGATGGCCGGATCGCCGCCGGCACGTCCACCGGCGGGATGACCAACAAGCGCTGGCATCGCATCGGCGACTCGCCGGTGATCGGCGCCGGTACCTGGGCCGACGACCGCTGCGGCGTGTCCGGCACCGGCTGGGGCGAGTTCTATCTTCGCGCCGCGGTCGCGCACGACATCTGCGCCCGGGTGGCCTACGGCGGGATCGCGCTGGCGACGGCCGCGCACCAGGTCGTGAACGTGGTGGTGCCGGAACTCGGCGGCGACGGCGGCGCGATCGCGCTCGACCGCGATGGCAACATCGCGATGCCCTTCAACACCGGCGGCATGTACCGCGGCTGGATCCATCCCGATGGCCGTCGCGGGACCGCGGTGTTCCGCGACGACGAGGGCGAGGACTGAAGGCAGGGCTCGGTCGCGCCGATGATCGCGCCGGCGCTGATGAGGTCTGCATCGCCCCACTGGCCGCGACAGCGGCCGATGGGGCGTCGCATCCACACTCGGAACGCGCGGGACACGCGCAGATCGACGTGACGCACCGATGCGCCACGTCGATGCGTCAGGGCTTCGGCGGTGCGCCGCTGCCCGGTGCGCGCACCGCGAAGCGGACCTCGCGCGTGCCGCCGTGCTCGAAGCGCAGCGTCGCGGTGATGGTCTCGCCCGCGACGAACGGATGCGCGGGTTGGATGAACATCAGGTGATAGCCGCCGGGCTTGAGTTCGAGCGTGGCGTTCGGCGCGATGGCGAGGCCCTCGTCGATCCTGCGCATCCGCATCATCCCGTCGTCCATGCGCATCTCGTGGATTTCCACGCGTTCGGCATCCGGACTGCTCGCGGACAGCAGTCGGTCGGCGCGGCGACCGGTGTTGCGGACGGTCAGGAAGCCTCCGGCGACCGGCGCCCCGGGTGGCGTGGCGCGCGTCCAGGCGGTGTCGACGATGAGGGTGCCGCCGATATTCGTCGAAGCGGCCGGCGGTGCGGCGTCGAGCCGGGGAGCGAGGGTGAGGGTGACGATGAGCGCCGCGGCGGGCAGTGTCGTCGTGATCGCGAAGCGTGTGAGGGGGGTCATGAGTCGGCCTCGATGTCGTCGAGCAGCGTGTGGGGATGGGCATGGCGGCCATCGCGGTCGGCGAGCGCCGACAACAGGAAGATGGCCCAGCCGAGCAGCCAGAAGGATGCGAAGAGCAGGAACGGTTCCATGAGCGTGGCTCCGGCGAGGCGCATGTCGCGCACGAGGCGGGCATGCGACGGATGCGAACGCGTGTCGCATCAGCCGCGCGCGTGGAGCCGCCGGTGCGACGCAGGATGGCGATGACGCGTCGGAGGAGACGCGTTAGGCGGGTGGGCCGCGGGATCCGAGGCCGCTGGGATGGCGGCGCGAATGCGATGCGATGCTGCGGAAGGGCGCGAAGCGCCCGGCGTGCGGCGCGGGCGCGGCGATCGCGACCGTGGCCGGCACGGTGGGCGTTGCGACGAGCGTGCAATAGTCGCAGTCGGCGCCGTCGCGCGGCGCGGGAGCGGGCGATGGCGCGTCGGGATCGAGATCCAGATCCAGATCGAGGGCGAGGCGTTCGTTCGCCGCGATCGCCGCATCGAAGCGGAGACCGCCGACGCCGCACATCGCGCCGAAGGCGGCGGCGACCTGTTCGGTGCGCGCGTCGGCCGTATCCGCGGGCACGGGCGACGCGAGGCGCCCCAGCGTCGGCAACATCGACAGCACCAGCATCGCCAGCAGGGCGGCGTGTGCGCTCAGACGATGGCGATGGACGCGAAGCATGTGGCCAGTATAGCGGCCCCGGTCGACGC
>JAYRTK010000443.1:0-2124 GCA_041919595.1 Lysobacteraceae bacterium | reverse complement strand
GTGAACGCCTTGTCGTTCGCGATGTCCGCCGGCTGCAGATACAGCGCGCGCGCCAGACTCTCGCGCAAGCCGCGCATCAGCTCGGCGCGGCCCAGCCGCGGCGCGGACGCGACGGCAGGCACGACAGCGGCAACGGGGACGGCAACGGGGACGGCGGCAACCGTCGCGAGCACCGGCGGCGCGAGCTTCGCGAGCTCGGTTTCGAGATGCGTCGACAGTTCGTCCAGCGTCGGATAGTCGTACAACCGCGCGGCGGCCAACCGGATGCCGTAGGTCTTGTTGAGCTCGTTGATCCACTCCACGCCGACGATCGAATCCAGCCCCAGCTCCGTGAACGCCTTGTCGTTCGCGATGTCCGCCGGCTGCAGATACAGCGCGCGCGCCAGACTCTCGCGCAGACCGCGCATCAGCTCGGCGCGCGTGAGTCGCGGGGCGGACGCGGCAACGGCGACGGCAGCAGGCACGGAAGCGACGACGGGCGCCGCTGCCGGCGCAGATGCGACCATCGCCGGCGCGAGCTTCGCCAGTTCGACTTCGAGATGCGTCGACAGTTCGTCCAGCGTCGGATAGTCGTACAACCGCGCGGCGGCCAACCGGATGCCGTAGGTCTTGTTGAGCTCGTTGATCCACTCCACGCCCACGATCGAATCCAGCCCCAACTCGGTGAACGCCTTGTCGTTCGCGATGTCCGCCGGCTGCAGATACAGCGCACGCGCCAGACTCTCGCGCAGACCGCGCATCAGCTCGGCGCGGCCCAGTCGCGGCGCGGACGGCGCCGGCATCGCCACCGCGACGGCGGCATCGGTCGCGATGACACCCGCATCGAACGCGACCTCGTGCAGCGAGGCCGTCTGCAGACCGGTCCAGCCGGCGCAGAGCCGGCCCTGGGTGTCGTACAGCGCGGCGGACAGGCTGCCATCGGCGTCCTGCACCACCGTCGCGGTCATCGGCCCGCGACACGGCGCGGACACCCACAGCGAGGCAAGCGCGATCGGTTGCGCGTCGGTGACGACGGCACCGGCCCGACCGAGCGCATGCAGCACGGATTCGATCAGCCAGGGATGCACGACGACCGACGGTTCCAGCCCCAGTCCGGGCAGGTCGATCGTCAGCGAGCGCTCGGCGGCCACGGTCTGCAGGTCGGCATCCGCGGCGGACACCCGCTGCGCCCGCCCCTGGCAATGCACGTGCTCGACATCGCCGGTCCGGCCGTAGATCTCGAATTCGAGGCTGTCCGCCGAAGTCGGCACGAGCGCGATGGACAGCGACGCACCGGTCGCCGTCGACACGCAGGGCTCGCCCCAGGCGATGTCGGTCAGGCGCCAGCCCGCGCAGGGCGCGCCGTCCCAGGCCTGTTCGATGGCGGCGCGCGCCATTTCGAGACAGGCGGACGCGGGCAGCGTTCCCGGCGCACCGCCGTCCGGAAGCGTCATGAACGCCTCGGTCCCGCGGAACGACGTCGCATAGGCATGCTGGCGCAGCGTGGACACGTTGCGATGCACGAACGGATGCAGCGTCTCGACCGCGCCCGCGTCACCGGTCCGGGGGCCGGTGGACTCGACCCAATACCGCTGCCGGGCGAAGGGATAGCCGGGCAGTCCCAGGCGCCGCGGACGGGCGTCGCCGTAGAGGCGGGTCCAGTCGACCGCCAGTCCATGCGTCCACAGTTCGAGCAGACGCGACCATTGGCGCTGCTGCAACAGGCGATCGACCACGACCGCGCACATGTCGGCATCGCCGAACAGCAGCGCCATCGTCTTGCGATGATCGCGGGCGGTGCCGCGGAAGATCCTGCCCGCTTCGGATTCACCGGCGAGATGGCGGCGCAGCAGGCGGATCAGTTCGTCGGTGGAGCCGGCCATCACGCCGAGACGCTCGTCCATCGCTTCGCGTCCGGTCTGCAGGGTGCAGACGAGACGGGTCAGCGGTATCCGATCGCCCTGCGCGGTCAGCAGATCCAGCAATTGGCGGACCTGCGCATCGAGCTGTTCGACGCTGCGCGCGGACAGCACGAAGGGCAGCTTGCCGAAGCGGTGCAGCGCGTCCTGGCCGCTGTCCGACGCGGCATCCGTGGCGCCGGCGTATTCGCCGATCACCAGATGCGCGTTGGTGCCGCCGAAACCG
>JAYRTK010000442.1:0-2177 GCA_041919595.1 Lysobacteraceae bacterium | reverse complement strand
TTCGATCTCGTCGCTGTGGAATTCGATCACCTTGCCGGTATCGACGTCGACCATGTGGTCGTGGTGCTCGCCGCGGTCGAGTTCGTAGACCGCGTGCCCGCCCTCGAAATTGTGCTTGAGCACCAGTCCGGCGGATTCGAACTGGGTGAGCACGCGATAGATCGTGGCCAGGCCGATTTCCTCGCCGCCACCGAGCAGGTGCCGGTAGATGTCTTCCGCGGTCATGTGCCGCGGCCGGGTCTGCTCCAGCAGCTCCAGGATCCGCATCCGCGGATGGGTCACCTTCAGTCCGGCCTTGCGTAGGTCCTGCGATTCCATCGGTTCTCCGTCGCGCGAACGGCGCATGAATGCCGGCTGCGGAGGCGGCCCGGGACGCGGCCGCAGGCGCCGTGCTGCGAGGCCTTCAGTGTATCATCGGGCCATCGTTCACTGCCCCCTGCCGCCGATGCGCAAGCTGCTCGCTCTTGTCCTCGTGATCATGTTCGCCAGCGGTTGCGGCGTGCTGTACCGGCAGCCGATCTACCAGGGCAACCTGCTCGACAAGGCCGCGGTGGAGCAACTGCAGCAGGGCATGGACAAGCGCCAGGTGATGACCCTGCTGGGCACGCCCTCGATCCGCGACCCGTTCCACCAGGATCGCTGGGACTACACCGCCAGCCGCCGCACCGGCCGTTCGGGCCCGACCGACGTGAAGAACATGACCCTGTTCTTCGAGAACGAGGCGTTGGCGAAGTGGGAGGGCGAGTACTACCCCGAGGAAGATTCCGAACTCGCCAAGACCATGGCCCAGTTCGGCAACCTCGCCAAGGACAAGAAGAAGGGCGGCCGCTGACGCGACACCCCGATCAGGGCGCGCCCTTCGCGCGCGCCGCGCGCAGCCGCCGCGCCTGCTTCGGATCAATTTGCAGCGCACGCAGCAGTTCGATGCGGTCGTCGTCGTGCAGAGGTGTTTCCATGGTCGCGGCCTGACCGAACACCGCCAGGCCCATGAACTCCGCGTCCAGCCGCCAGCCGGCGGCCTCCAGCGCATCGGCGACGCTGGCGCCATCCGCGACATCGACCGCGACCGAGTCATGCCGGTGCGGCCACGCCCGCACCAGTTCGACCCGGATCACGCCGCCTGCCCGCCGCGGTCCGCCTCGCGCACGAAATCGTCGACCATGCGGTCGGCCAGGCCCTGCATGCCCAGCGCCAGCGCCGGCCCAAGCAGCCGGGTCTGCGGCTCGAAGTCGAGGGTCAGGGTCACCTTGCACGCGGACTCGTCCAGTGCATGGAATTGCCAGCGTCCGTGCAGGCGCTTGAACGGGCCGTCGCGCAGCGCCATGTCGATGTGGTGCGGCGGCACCAGCGCGTTTTCGGTGGTGAACCAGGTGTGGAAGCCGCCGACGCCGAGCTCCAGCCGGGCGAGCATGCGGTCCTCGCCCGTTTCCAGCACGCTGGCCGCGCGGCACCAGTCGAAGCGCCGCGGATAGGCGGCGATGTCGTTGACCAGTGCGAACATGCGCGCGGCGGAATGCTCGACCAGGGCGCTGCGGACGATTTCGGGCATCGCGGTTCCATGGGGCTGCGCCGGTCGCCGGCGAGACGCCTTCGCCCGGATCGGCGACAATGCCGACGATGAACAAGAAGGCCGGCAAGGATAAGCCAAACGGCGGCGGCACCATCGCCCTGAACAAGCGGGCGCGCCACGAATACCACCTGGAGCAGCGGTTCGAGGCCGGCATGGCCCTGCAGGGCTGGGAGCTGAAGGCGATCCGCGCCGGCCGCGCCAACATCGGCGATGCCTACGCGGTGGTGCTGGAAGGCGAGCTGTTCCTGATCGGCTCGCAGATCACCCCGCTGATCTCGGCGTCGACCCACGTTGTTGCCAACGATCGCAGGACCCGCAAGCTGCTGATGCACCGGCGCGAGATCGACGTGCTCATCGGTCGCGTGCAGCGCGAGGGCTACACGCTGGTACCGACCGCGCTGTACTGGAAGGGCAACAAGGTGAAGATGGAACTGGCGCTGGCGCACGGCAAGCAGAGCCACGACAAGCGCGACGCCACCAGGGAACGCGACTGGAACCGCGAGAAGCAGCGGGTGATGCGGCGCCACAACAAGAATGCGTGAGGGGCCAGGCATCGCCGGGACCGCGCTGGGCGGGATCGGCATCGCCCGGCAAGGACAAGGACATG
>JAYRTK010000441.1:0-2183 GCA_041919595.1 Lysobacteraceae bacterium | reverse complement strand
GCGAGGCGCGCGAAGCCCGCGCCGCGGACGACGCCAAGCGCGGCGGTGGGCGCAGCGGCGGCGGTCGCGGTGGCCCCGGCGGCCGCAGCGGCGGTCGTGGCGAACGCTCCGGCGGTCCGCGTCGCGAAGGCGCTCGCAGCGAAGGCGGCGGCGAACGTCGTGAACGCGCCCCGCGCCCGCCGCGCGACCCCGCACAGACACCTGCCTCGGCTCCCGAGGCCGCACCCGCCGTGCAGGCGTCCGGCCTGCCGGGCGCGGAAGGCGAACGCGGCCCGCGCAAGCGTCGTCGCCGTCGCGGCGGCAAGCGCATCGACGGTGCCGACGGCGCCGCCGCGCAGGGCACGCCCGGCCAGAACACGGTCACCCAGGCCGTCCGCGCGCTGGAAACCCCGGCCCCGGTCGCGGTCAAGCCCACGGCCGAAGGCAAGCCGTCGCTGATCTCGCGCATCGGCAGCAAGCTGAAGTCGCTGGTGACGCGGGCGCCGAGTTCGCGGCACTGAGGCAACAGGCGAAAGGGATGTCGCGCTGCCTGCGTTCGATCCGCAGCCCCGGAAGATCGGGGCTGTTGATGGCGATCCTCCTGGGCATGCTGCAACCCGCACCGCATGCCTCGGCGCAAACCGCCGAGACCGATGACGCGCCACGACGCGCGGCCGCCGTCCGTGCTGCCGATCGGACGTGCCGGCAAGAGATTTCGGACGCGTCCGCGGACGTTGCCGGCCGCCCCACGGCTGTCGCTGCCTTCGTGACACGCGTACTCGACCCCGAGCCCCTGTGCACGTGCACGCGTCGTCGATTCCGCCTGTCACTCGACTCCGGCAAGGTCGATCCCAGGGACCTTGGCGCGGTCGCCGACCTGTTCGAAACCGAGCTCAACGCATGCCTGTTCGATGGCTTCGTCGACAATTTCCGCGGCTATTGCGATGCCCTCTTCGTTGCGCACTACGGCGAGGATGTCCTGGAGGGCCCACACGCGAACAGCATCGCGCGATTCTGCGACTGCACGCGATCGAAGCTGCGCATTCCGGCTGACGGCCGGCTCGAACCGCTGCTGGGCCAAACACCCGAGATCCTCGACGCGTACCGGACGACGGGCGAGCTTGATGACCGACACGATGGCTCACTGACATCGGCGATGGCGGCTTGCGGCATCGTCGATCTGAAGCGCACGCCGTTCGGCTCGAAACGCTTCGAGTCGAGACCTTCCGAATCCGGACCATGATCCCGGTGCGATGACCGCCGTGGGCCACATCGCCGATGGACGCGACGCCAGCCGGCATGCCGGGTTGGTCGCCACCGCAACACCCGCTAATCTGTGGCCATGACCGTCCTCCGCCTCGACAACGTCAGCAAGCAGTACCCCGGCGGGCACGTGGCCCTGACCGATCTGAGTTTTACGGTGAATCGCGGCGAGATGCTGTTCGTCACCGGGCACTCCGGCGCCGGCAAGAGCACCCTGCTCAGGCTGATCCATCTGTCCGAGCGGCCCACGCGCGGCGCGGTGCTGTTCGGCGAACGCAATCTGCGCAACGTCTCCGGGCGCGGCGTGGCGATGCATCGGCGCGAGGTCGGCGTGGTCTATCAGGATCACCGCCTGCTGACCGACCGCAGCGTGGCCGAGAACGTGGCCCTGCCATTGCAACTGCGCGGACTGCGTCGCGACGAGATCCGCAAGCGCGTGCGCAGCGTGCTGGATCGGGTGAGTCTGGGTGCCCGCGCCGATGCGCTGCCCAGCCAGTTGTCGGCCGGCGAGCAGCAGCGGGTGGGCATCGCCCGCGCGCTGGTCGGCGAACCGCAGCTGCTGGTGGCCGACGAGCCCACCGGCAACCTCGACCCCACGCTGTCGGCCGAGATCATGGCGCTGTTCGCGGGACTGCCCGAGCGCGGCACCAGCGTACTGGTGGCCAGCCACGACCTCGGCCTGGTCAAGCGCATGAAAAAGCGCGTGCTGGTGCTGGATCACGGCCGTCTGGTCGACGACATCTCGCCGGAGGAACTGGCCGATGGCTAAGCCCGCCGCCGCATCCGCCGCCAGGCCGCGTTCGCGCATCGCCGCCTGGTTCGATCATCACCTGCACAGTCTGGTCGCCAGCCTCGGCCGGATGCTGCGCCGGCCCTGGGCGACGCTGCTCACGGTCGGCGTGATGGCGGTGGCGCTGTCGCTGCCGCTGGGCCTGGCGCTG
>JAYRTK010000440.1:0-2186 GCA_041919595.1 Lysobacteraceae bacterium | reverse complement strand
CGCGGCGAACGCGCCGCCGCGATCGAAATGGTCGCCGGTGTGGCGCAGGCACCAGGCGTCCATCAGGCCATTGCCGGGGCCGGTGTCGAAGCCGCGCACGCCGACGCCGGCGCCGCGCGGCAACAGGGTGAGATTGGCGGTACCGCCGATGTTCAGCACCGCGCGATCCTCGTCCACCGCCGACAGCAGCGCCGCATGCAGCGCCGGCAGCAGCGGCGCGCCGTGCCCGCCGGCGGCCACGTCGCGACGGCGGAAATCGGCGACCGTGCGCACGCCGGTGCGTTCGGCGATGCGGAACGGATCGCCCAGCTGCAGGGTGAAGCCGGTGGCGCCCTCGGGGCGATGGCGCAGGGTCTGCCCGTGCGAGCCGATCGCGGCGATGTCCTCGCGCCGCAGCCCGCTGTCCCGGATCGCGGCGTCGGCCGCCTCGGCGAAGGCCGCGCCCAGCTGTGCGTCCAGCGTGCCGAACGCATCCAGGCTGAGCGGCGGCGCGTCCTGGCCCAGCTCGACCAGCCGCGCGCGCAGCGTGGGCTCCCAGGCGTAGGTGTGGCCGAACAGCACGTCGGCGTGGGGTGTGCGATGGTCGTCGCCGTCGTCGAAGCGGGCGATGGCGATGTCGATCCCGTCGGCACTGCTGCCGGAGATCATACCCAGATACAGGGCGGAGGCAGGGGAGTCGGTGCGCATGCCGCCATCATCGGCGATGGCCGCGCGCCCCGCCAGTCGCGAGCGTGCACGTCGTTCCGGGCCGCATGCGCGCGGCGGTTCAGCCCTTCTTGCGCGGCTTCTGCGGCACGCCGAGCGCTTCGGCCAGCCGCTGCTGCGGGCTGTCGGCCGGATCCTGGAACACGATGTTCTCGACCGTGCGGATCTTGGTCAACGCGCGCTGGGTTTCGGTGCGGAAGCTGGCCAGCTCGGCGCCGCGCAGCGGTTCCGGCGGCGGCATGGTCATCGACAGCGGATTGCGATGTACGCCGTTGACCCGGAATTCGTAATGCAGATGCGGGCCGGTGGACATGCCGGTGCTGCCGACATAGCCGATCACCGTGCCCTGGGCGATGCGCTGGCCCGGACGGATGTTGCTGAACCGCGACATGTGCCCGTACAGCGTGCTGTAGCCGCGGCCGTGGTCGAGGATGACCGCGCGGCCGTAGCCGCCCTGCCAGCCGACGACCTTGACCACGGCGTCGCCGGCGGCCTGGATCGGGGTGCCGGTGGGTGCGGCGTAGTCCACGCCCTTGTGCATGCGGGTCCGACCGAGCACCGGATGGCGGCGCGTGCCGAAGCTCGACGACAGCCGGGCATAGGGGATCGGCATGCGGATGAAGGCCTTCTTCAGCGGGCGGCCGTCGCCGGTGAAGTATTCGGGACGACCGTTGCGGTTGTGGCGGAAGCCGGTGTGCAGCTTGCCGTCGACGGTGAAGGCCGCGGCCAGCACCGGGCCGGTGCGCTGCAGTTCGCCGTCCACCCACATCTGGTCGACCACCACGCTGAAGCGGTCGTCGGCGTCGAGATCGGAGTCGAAGTCGATGTCGTACTTGAAGATCTCGTCGGTCAGCTGGTCGAGATGCGCGCCGCTGAGGCCGAGCTTGCGCGCCGAGCGGAACAGCGAACCGCCGACCTTGCCGCTGAGCACCACGGTGCGCACGTCGACGTCGCGGCGGATCAGGGTTTCCTCGATCTCCTCGCCGGTGAGATCCAGCTGGACGCGCTGGCCATCGCTGCGCAGGTAGCGGATCGCGCGCAGCTTGCCGTTGACCGGCAGGTCCACCGACAGCTGGGTCTTGGGCGTGACCTGGCCGATTTCGGCCTTCACCCCCGGATGCGCGAGCACCCGCTTGAGGTCGGTCTCGGGGATGCCGAGGGTGGTGAACATGTGCTTGAGCGAGGCCCCGCGGCGCACGGTCACCGCGTGCCAGCTGTCGCCGAAGGTACCCTGGCGGCGCGCCAGCGACAGCGGCGGCAGCTTGAGCGAGAGGGTCTGGGTCGGCGCGGCGGCCGGCGGCTGCAGCACGCTGGCGAACCCGGGGACGATGGCGCCGAGCAGCGCGACCATGGTCGCGACCAGGCTGGCCTGGGCCCATTGCCGGCGGGTCCAGCGGCCGTTGAAGCCGGAAGCGGCGCCCTGTCCGGGCAGGATCTGACGGGCTTCCTGTTCCGTGGCCCGGCGCAGATTGCGCAGGCGG
>JAYRTK010000439.1:0-2187 GCA_041919595.1 Lysobacteraceae bacterium | reverse complement strand
ATCGATCAGGTACAGGGTGTGGCGATCGCGCAGGCGTTCGACCAGCGGCGCGAACACGCCGCCATGCATCGCCCAGCCGTGGATCAGGACCAGCGGCGGGCCGTGGCCGCTGATCGTCGCGTGCAGAGTCGGGGTCATGCGTCGTGGGCCGAACCGGATCCCGCCGCCGCCCCTCGGGCCTCGCGCGCGCTCACCTCACGCGCTCTCACCTCACGCGTTCTCGCCTCGACCGCCCGCCAATCGTCGCGGACCATGCCGAAGCTCAGGCGCGACCACCGTCGCCGCCACAGCGGTCCTGCACGCACCGCCTGCACATGCGCGATCAGCCAGGCCTCGTCGAAGCCGGCCCATTCGCCGGCGACCTGCAGGAGATTGGCATGCAGCGCCGGATGCACCTCGTCGAGCAGGATCCGGGACAACGTCTCCAGGGAATACGGCGACGCCGCGAGCGTACGCGCGATCTGGTCGCAGGCGCAGGAGGCGTCGTTGTCGAGATACAGTTCGGACAATGCCATCCAGACCGGAATACGCGTGTCGCGATCTTCCGGCGAGGCCTCCAGCGGCCTCATGCCGCCGCGCCGCCGGTGTTGCCGTACCCCATCTGCACCGCGTCGCGGGCCCAGCTCAGCGCGTCGATCAATGCATCGACCTCCGCCTGCGTGTGCAGCGAGGACAGGGTGATCCGCAGACGGGCCTTGCCGTCGGGGACGGTCGGCGGGCGGATCGCCGGCACCCAGAAGCCCTGCGCTTCGAGCGCGGTGGCCAGCGCCATCGCACGCTTCTCGTCGCCGCACATCAGCGGCTGGATCGGCCCGGAGGACGGCAGCAGCGGCAGATCGCGGAACAGCGCGATCTGGCGGAAATGGGCGATCAGGCTCTGCAGTTTCTCGCGACGCCAGTGGTCGCGACGCGCCAGTTTCACCGCCGCATGGGTGGCCGCGGCCTGCGCCGGCGGCAATGCGGTGGTGTAAAGGTAGGGACGCGCGGTCTCGGCGAGATGGCCGATGATTTCGTCGCTGCCGACGACCACCGCGCCGTAACCGCCGAGCGCCTTGCCGAGCGTCGCCAACTGCAGCAGGCCGGCGGGTTCGAGCCCGGCTTCGGCGACGCAGCCGCGGCCTTCGGGGCCGACCACGCCGACGCCGTGGGCATCGTCGACGTACATCAGCGCCTGTTGCACCTTCGCGACCAGCGACAGTTCGCGCAGCGGAGCGATATCGCCGTCCATGCTGAACACGCCGTCGGTGGCGAGCATCGCCGCGCCTTCGGGCACGGTCCGCAACTGGCGCAACGCGCCTTCGGCATCGACGTGCGGATAGCGGCGCAACTTGCAGCCGGCCAGACGCGCGGCGTCGACCAGGCTCGCGTGGTTCAGCCGGTCCTGCACGCAGACGTCGTCCTCGGTGAGCAGCGCCTGCATCACCGCGAGATTGGCCATGTAGCCGCTGCCGAACAGCAGCGCGCGCGGCGCGCCGAGCCAGTCGGCCATTTCCTTTTCCAGCGCGTCGTGGCTGGCGTGGTGACCGCAGACCAGATGCGAGGCGCCGCTGCCGACGCCGTCGCGCGCCGCGCTCGACTGCAGCGCGTCGACCACGCCGAAGTGCTGCGCCAGGCCGAGATAATCGTTGCCGGCGAAATTGGTCAGCCAGCGGCCATCGACTTCGCAGCGCACACCATCGCGCCGGGTGATCGTGCGTCGCTGGCGAACGCGACCCTGCATCGTGCGTTGCACGCGGGCGGCGAGGATGCGTTCGGTCAGGCGCGGGCGGGTCATGGGATGCGCTCGGTCAGGCGGCTCGGATGCAGGGCGGATCGTCGTCACCGGTCCCGGACGGAACGGTATCGACGATGTCGGCGTGAACGGTATTCGCGGATTCCACCACCGGCATCGGCCGCAGGCCGAGACGCTCGAACAGCGCGAGATCGCGCTCGGTGTCGGGGTTGCCGGTGGTCAGCAGTTTCTCGCCGTAGAAGATCGAATTGGCGCCGGCGAGGAAGCACAGCGCCTGCAGTTCGTCGCTCATGCTCTCGCGGCCGGCGGACAGCCGCACCATCGACTTCGGCATCAGCAGGCGCGCGACCGCGATCGTGCGCACGAACTCGAACGGATCGAGCTCGACCGTCCCGTGCAGCGGCGTGCCCTCGACCTGGACCAGACGGTTGATCGGCACCGAATCCGGGTGCGCC
>JAYRTK010000438.1:0-2201 GCA_041919595.1 Lysobacteraceae bacterium | reverse complement strand
TGCGTCGCCGAGGCCGAGTTGCAGCGTGGTGCTCTTGGCGCTGATCTGCGCGGCGTCCGCCTGCACCAGCTGCACCGATTCGGTGGCGCGGCTTTCGAGCAGGGCGCGGTAGCTGGCATCGGCGGTGATGCCTGCCGGCGCTGCTTTCATGGCGGAGAACAGCGGCTGCCGGGCGGCCTGGCTGGCGAACGCGGCGACGCCGAAGGCAGCCATGGCGCCGATGGCGACGAACAAGGTGGAACGCTTCATACGATTGCCTCTCCCTGGTCTGGTCCTTCCATTGCGGCGTCCGAGCCGGCTGGTGTGCAATGTCGGGACGTGATCGATGGTCGGATGACCCGGACGCATATCCCCGGCGCCATGGATCGCATGTCCAGGCACGCCGCGCAAGTCGCGGCGCAGCATGTTCGTGCGGGATCGCGAACGCCATCTCAGAGGCTTGCGGGTCCGCGGCGGCCATGCGCTGCGGCCGGGGTCAGAAGGTGATCCACCAGCAGTCGAGATGACGGCGAAGGCCGAACACCGTACGCACCGGTGTGCTGCCGTTCTTCAGCGTCTGCTCCAGCCGCAGTCCCACCGGCGTGCGCCGCACCGGCGGTCGGGGCGGTGGTGTGTCGGTTGTGGCGGTTGCTGCGGCGGGAGGCGCTGCGACCGGGGGGGCGGCCGGCGCTGGGGACGGCGATCCGCCGGTGTCGCCGGTCTCGCTGCGCGTCGCGGCGGCGCGCAGCGGCACGATGTCGATCAATGGCCGGTCGACGATCGCCTGCAGCCGGTCAAGGACCTGATACCCGCTCTCCGGGCTGTGTCCAGGCCAGTGATACACCGCGCCGAGCCGGTTCACGTCGCGGCTGTCGATGGCGTACGCGATCTCGCGGGTCAGTTCCTGCAGGGTGCGCGCACAGCCGCCACGACGTTGACCGACGGCACCGGTATTGCCCGGCGCCGCGCCGCGGGGCAGGCGCGATGCGGCGCCGATGCTGTCGCAGGGGCGGTCGGTGTAGATGGTGTCGCCACCCGGGCCGACGCAGCGGTTGAGCAGGGTGTCCTGCGCGGTCGCGGTGCGGGTCCAGCCGCCGGCGATCATCGCCAGCATCATCAGGAGGAGGGTCGCGGGAGAGTGGACGGACATCCCCGGCACGCTAGCAACGACCGCATGAACGCCCGGCGGATGCCGGGCTCAGCCTGCCGCCAGCCAGGTGAACGGCCACCAGGGCAGATTGCGGCCGATCCAGTAGGCCGGCAGCAGCACCAGCCAGAGTTTCGGCGCCATCGCGATCGACATGAACGGCTTCATCGCCCGCGGCGTCAGGCCGCGGCCATCGAGCAGCATCAGCGGAATCAGCGGCAGCACCACCACCGCCAGTGCGTTCATGTCGAAGGCCCGCGCGATGTCGCCGTGCGCCAGGGCATGCAGGGCGCGGGTGATCCCGCAGCCGACGCAGTCGTAGCCCGAGACCGCCTTGAAGATGCACTTCGGGAAGAAATTGCCGGCGACGTTGGGGTCGTGGAAGCGCAGCGCCACGAAGCCGGCGATCGCGGTCATCGCCAGGAACGTCATCAACACCGGTGTCGGAATGCGCTGCGTGGCCATGCGGGTCGCTTCAGTTGCCGACGAGGCTGCCCAGCACCGCGAGACCGCCGAACAGGGCGAACCACAGCAGCAACAGGATCGGGACCAGGAACGCGGACATCAGCGCCCAGAACCGCGCCTTGTCCGCGGCCTCGCGCGCGCCGGCGAGATCGCCGGCGGCGCGTTTGCCGTCCACCTGGGTGGCGTAGACGATCGAGACGATGCCCAGCGGCAGACAGCAGAACAAGGTGGTCACGATCGCCCAGACCAGATTGTTCGGGATGTACTCGGAGCCGGATTGCATGCGGGGTCTCGACGGAATGCGCGACGCGGCGGAATCGCGGGATCACCGCAGGATTACATGCCCTGCATCTGCTGCATCGTTTCCATGTACGAAGCGAAGCCGCCCATCGCGAACCAGCCGATGTTCAGGAGCAGACCGATGATCGCCAGCGCCGTCGCGACCCAGCACCAGGTCTTGGCGCTGTCCGACGCGCTGCGGGCGCCGGCGAGATCGCCCTGGTTGAGCAGGGTGTTGACCTTGTTCGACTGGACGATGGCGACGATGCCGAGCAGGCCCAGCGGGCAGCACAGGCAGGAGGCGAGCACGGTCGAGACGATCGCCCATGCG
>JAYRTK010000437.1:0-2215 GCA_041919595.1 Lysobacteraceae bacterium | reverse complement strand
ATCGGCGACCGCGGCACCGGCGCGGCGGTCGCTCTTGAAGCTGAGCCCCGCGAACCAGGCCTCCCCGGTGAGATAGGCGGCGGGAATCCGCTCCTCGATCCGGCGCAGGAACAGCTTCAGCACGTCTTCCTTCTCGGCCAGCGTGACCCGGGACTGGCCGTAGACCGGCGGCAGATCGTGCGGCAGGTGCAGGGCGTGCAGGACGAGCTGGGTGGCCTCGTCGAGGGCGTTGTCGTAGCTGTGACCGAAGGTCAGCCCGGCCGCGTTGAAGCGGCTGGCGCCATACCGGATCAGGTCGATGATCGTCTGCAGCTCGTCGGTCATGGCGGACTTCGGGCGTGATTTTCGCGGGGATGACCGCGAAGTATAGCGGCCGCGCGGTTATCATGGCCGATCCTGCAGCGATCAGCCCATTACCGACCGCGATGTTCAACCGCACCACTCTCCTGATCCTCCTGGTCGCGCTGGCCACCGGCGCCGGCCTCTGGGCCGCCGAATTCGCCCTCAACCGCCGCCCGCCGGCGGGTCCCGAACTGCAGACCGTGCGCCGATTGTCGACGCCCCGCGAACTGCCGGCGTTCTCCCTGCGGCAGTCCGACCGCACCGAACTGGTGCCGGGCGAACTCCGCGGCCACTGGACCGTGGTCTTCATCGGCTTCACCTACTGCCCCGATGTCTGCCCCACCACGCTGGCCGAACTGGCCCAGGCCCAGACACGCTGGGCGGCCCTGCCCGAAACCGTCCGGCCGCGGGTGCTGTTCGTTTCGGTCGATCCCGAACGCGACACCATCGAGAAGCTCGGCGAATACGCCCACGGCTTCCACCGCGATACCCTCGCCGCCACCGCCGACATTCCGGCGCTGGAGGCGTTCGCGAAATCCCTGTCGCTGGTGTTCGCGAAGGTCCCGCTGGGCCAGGACGCGCCGCCGGACCAGTACACGATCGACCACTCCGCCGCCCTGGTCGTGCTCGACCCGCAGGGCCGGATGGCCGGCGTCATCCAGCCGCCGCTGCAGCCCAAGGCCATCGCCGAGGACCTGATCGCGCTGACCGAATCCACCCGCGGCGGCGACGAACGCTGATGGGTCCGGTCACCGCCCTCACCTACGTGCTGCCGCACCGGCTGCTGTCGTCGCTGGCGCGCCGTCTGGCCTATTCGCGCAATCGTGCGATCAAGCAGTGGCTGATCGACACCGTGACCCGGAAGTTCGGGGTCGACCTGTCGGAAGCGGCGGAGCCCGATCCGACCGCGTATCCGACCTTCAACGCATTCTTCACCCGCGCCCTGAAACCCGGCGCGCGGGTGGCGGACGCCGACCCGCGCACCCTGCTGATGCCGGCCGACGGCCACATCAGCCAGTGCGGCGCGATCGTGCCGCTGGACGACGGCGACGGCCGCATCTTCCAGGCCAAGGGCCAGTCCTACACGGTCGCCGAGCTGCTCGGCGATACCGACGCCGCACGGGTTTTCGCCGACGGCGCGTTCGCCACCGTCTACCTCTCGCCGCGCGACTACCACCGCATCCACATGCCCTGGGCCGGCACGCTGCGCGAGACGGTGCATGTGCCCGGCCGACTGTTCAGCGTCGGCACCGATGCGGTGGCCTCGGTACCGCGCCTGTTCGCGCGCAACGAGCGCCTGGTCTGCCATTTCGATACCGACTTCGGGCCGATGTGCCTGGTGATGGTCGGCGCCCTGCTCGTCTCCGGGGTCGAAACGGTGTGGAGCGGTGTCGAAATTCCCGCCTACGGCGACCGCGTGACGCGCAAGGACTACCGCGGCAAGGGCGTCGCGCTGGGCCGCTTCGCCGAGATGGCGCGCTTCAACTACGGCTCGACCGTGATCGTGCTGCTGCCGAAGGACGTCGCCACGCTCGATCCGGGACTGCATGCGGAAATGCCGGTGCGATTGGGCCAACGCCTCGCGGGCGTGAACTGAGTCGCACATCGCGTGCGCGGGTGTGATCGCCTGCGCGCTTGCGCACGATCCTGTCAGTTGTGACAGCCACTGCGGCATTGATCCCGCAACGTGCCATCACGTAAGTTCGCTCCGGACATCGCGAAGATGCGATGCCATCAGGGAACGCGGCATCCGCCGTGAAGAGCCGCGCACCGGCAACGGAGCGCACAGGACAGGGAGCGCAGCATGAGCCGCAGTGGCAAGATCGCCGTCATCGACCTCGAACAATGCGCGGCCGCAGTCCGGACCGCCGAT
>JAYRTK010000436.1:0-2222 GCA_041919595.1 Lysobacteraceae bacterium | reverse complement strand
CATCAGGGCGGCGCCGGCAGACCGGACCGCGAAGACGTGACGACGCCGGCCGGCTGCACCGGTTTGCTCCGGCCACGCAGATGCTGCCGGAAGAAATCGACATATCCGTCGTAGGCCGCAGCGGTGCTCGCGAATCGCGGATCGGCATCGGCGGAACAGCGCTCGCCGAGACCGGCCCGCGCATAGGCCACGCACAGCGCCAGGCCGTAATCCGGATAGTGCACTTCGACCATGGCCGCCAATTCCTCCAGCGTGACCTGATGGCGCACGAACGGCTGGTCGTAGCGGAGCATCACCGGCGGGTCGGCCGGAAAGTCCCTGTCCACGCTGCGCAATGCGCTGCCGAACTGGGCGTATTTCTCGTGTTCCAGACGCCAGGCCGCCTTGGCGATCCCGCGCTCCCCTTCGACGATGAACAGGTCCGCGAATTCCAGCCCGTCGTAGGTCGTCTGCGCGTTGACGCCGAATACCGCGTTCACGCGCGTCGATTGCCGCGCCACGGGATCCTGGCTGTCGGGATCCGCCATGTCGTCCTGCAGCGCCGTCCACAACGTCAGCGTGCCGCGGGACCCGCCGACGAAGAAGACGTTCCGGCGATCGATGCCCAGGGCCGCGGCGTTGGCGCGGATGAACTGCAGCGCGCGTGCGATATCGTGATGCGGGACGCCCGGGTCGTCGGGCGACGCGGCCTCGGTCTCGTTGGTCACCGGATGCCGGAATTCGATCGAAGCGAACGAGAATCCGGCCACCAGCGCCGGCGCCACCAGTGCCGCGTACCCCTGCCCATCGCGCGGCAGCCACTTGCTCGTGCCGTTGGGATGCGCCCACACGATCAGCGGCGCGGGCAGGCCGTCCGCAGCCGGGGCCGCGCGGTAGAAATCGAACGCTTGCTGCAACCAGCGGCCGCCGAGCGTCGGCTCGCGCCAGGCTTCCGCGCCGTAGCACAGATCCGCCCCCTGCGCCCCGGGCGCCAGCGGCACCGGAACGCAGCCTTCCTGCGCATGCGCGATATCGGCGAGCGCGAGCAGACACCACAGGGTCGAGGCAAATCGGCGGATCGCACGCCTGGCCGCGAAGTACGGTGATGTCGCGAAAGAAGGCGTCATGCGCGGAATCTCCGAAGGGACGAATGCGACGGCGGACGTCGCCGTTGTCCGGGCGGAAACGCGCATCGCGGCGACGCGTTGACGGCATTCGACCGCAACAACGAAAAAACCCCGCCTGAGCGTGGTTTTTTCGTCGGTTGCGACGCGACTCAGCGGTTGCCGGGCGGCGCGTAGTCGCGTGCGGCGTAACCGGTATAGATCTGGCGCGGACGGCCGATCTTGCCTTCCGGATCGTTCTGCTGTTCCAGCCAGTGCGACACCCAGCCGGCGGTACGCGCGATCGCGAACATCACCGTGAACATTTCGGTCGGGATGCCCAGCGCCTTGTAGATGATGCCCGAGTAGAAGTCGACGTTCGGATACAGCTTGCGCTGCACGAAGTAGTCGTCCTTCAGGGCGGCTTCTTCCAGCTTCATCGCCACTTCGAGCAGCGGGTCGTTGACGCCCAGCTCGTTCAGCACCTTGTGGCACATCTCGCGGATGATCTTCGCGCGCGGATCGAAATTCTTGTACACGCGATGACCGAAACCCATCAGGCGGAAGCCGGAGTTCTTGTCCTTGGCCTTGTCGACCGCCGATTGCACGTTGCCCGCACTGCCGATCTCTTCCAGCATCTTCAGCACGGCTTCGTTGGCACCGCCATGCGCCGGACCCCACAGCGCGGCGACGCCGGCGGCGACGCAGGCGTACGGGTTGGCGCCGGTGGAGCCGACCAGACGGACGGTCGAGGTCGACGCGTTCTGCTCGTGGTCGGCGTGCAGGATGAACAGCAGATCCAGCGCCTTGGCCGCAACCGGATTGAGTTCCAGCGGCTCGCTGGGCACTTCCTTCATCATGTGCAGGAAGCGGGTGACGTATTCGAGATTGTTCTTCGGATAGCGGCTCGGCCAGCCGATCGAATAGCGATGGCAGGCGGCGGCGATCGTCGGCACCTTCGCGATCAGGCGGATCGCGGCCATGCGCCGCTGTTCGGCGTCTTCCAGGTCCAGCGTGTTGTGGTAGAAGCTGGCCATCGAGCCGAGCATGCCGACCAGCATCGCCATCGGATGCGCGTCGTGGCGGAAACCGAACAGGAAGGTGCGGAAGGCCTCGTGCATCATCGTGTGATGCGTGACT
>JAYRTK010000435.1:0-2231 GCA_041919595.1 Lysobacteraceae bacterium | reverse complement strand
CTTACCTCAAGCGTTACACCTATCTCCCGCAGGTCTATCTCGGATTGGCGTTCGGCTGGGGCATTCCGATGGCGTTCGCGGCGATCCGCGGCGAGGTGCCGCCGATCGCCTGGGTGCTGTACGTCGCCAACATCTTCTGGACGACCGGCTACGACACCTGGTACGCGATCGTCGACCGCGAGGACGACCTCCGCGCCGGCTCGAAATCCAC
Source organism: Lysobacteraceae bacterium (assembly GCA_041919595.1). Classification (GTDB taxonomy): domain Bacteria; phylum Pseudomonadota; class Gammaproteobacteria; order Xanthomonadales; family Xanthomonadaceae; genus Lysobacter_I. Next base: position 2,020 of record JAYRTK010000435.1, on the reverse strand, counting down.
CGCCATCCTGTTCGGGGATCTCGATCTGGCGGCGCTCGGCGTGCTCTATGCGTTGTTCTTCCTCGGCCTGTGGCTGATCGGCCGCCAGGCGGAGCTCGGTGTCGCGTATTGGGCCGGTTGCGGCGTCGCCCTGCTGTTCGTCGGCTACCAGTTCGCGATCGGACGCCACCGCGAGCGCGACCCGTGTTTCCGGGCGTTTCTCAACAACCACTGGGTCGGCATGGCGGTATTCGTCGGCCTTGCCGTGGCGTTGTGGATGAAGGACTGACGCAACTCTTCTCGCGTCGGCATTCATCGGCGGCGCGCGGCGCGGCGCCCGTCCACTCGCTTCCCGGACGATGAATGTCGCTCTGCCGGTGGCCGGGCCCTTGTTGCAACGGCCGGCTACGGCAGCCGGATCATCAGCGCATCCATCACCTTCGCCCCATCCGCGGCCCCGCCGCCGAAGGTGTTGCCCGAAGCCTCCGGCGCCAGCGCCCGGAACCCGCCGTCGTAGTCCCAGGTGGAGACATGGATGCGCGCGCCGGAGAGATCGGCGCCGCCCAGCGCGCGCGCCGGCAGTGTCCAGACAATCGAGTTCGTCTCGTGGTCCATGTCCACGCGTGCGGCCATGGCGGCGACGGTGCCGTCGGCGCTCGCCGAGGCGCCTTCGGACGTGAACAACGCGTTGGACCACCCCCAGGTCCGCAGGCGCAGATGCCAGCGCATGCCATCGGGCAGGTCCGCGTTCTGTTGCGGCATCGCGGTCGCGCCGCCGGGTCGTCCGGGCAGTTCGATGAACACGCTGAAGGCGACATGGTCGAAGCCGAGCAGCGGGTTCCACTCCGACACCAGGGTCGGCAGCGTCAACCGCAGTCGCAGCGCAGCGCCGGAGCGCCAGACCTCGGCGCCACGCAGATCGCCCGGGCGCCGGATGCGCCAGCCCTCACCCTCCGGATAGACGTAACGGCCGTCCGGGCCGTGGTCGTCGCCGGCCGGGTCCTCGACCTGCGCGACCCGCGTCCAGGCGCGATCGACGCGGAAGCGGTGCGCCGCCGAGGCGATCGTCGTCTTCGCGTCCCAGACGACCACGCGATGTTCGAGCGCGGGATCGATCATGTCGTCGGTGCGCACGATCGCCCGCCAGCGGCCATCGCCGCCGACCGGCACGGATTGCGCCGCCGCAAGATCGCCGTCGACCACGATCCGGACCGCCGTGGCGCCCGATGCGCGTCCCGACAGCGCGAGATCGCCGGTCGTGGCGGTGACGGCCGGGTCGATCGCGAGGATCGACCGATGCGCGTCGGACCGCGCGTGCACCGCATCGACGCCGTCGCTCGTCCAGACCATGGCGCTGCGCGGCGGCAGGACCAGATGGATCGGTGCGTCGTCGCGGATCACCAGCACCGATGGGTCGGCACCCAGGCCGTAGCGCGGGCGCAACCGCGTGCCCACCGGCAATCCGGTGTCGAGACCGTCGAGCAGGGTCGGATGATCGGCGGTGTTGAAGACCACCAGCGCGGTCTCGCCTTCCCCTCGCATCGTCCAGGCGATCGCACCCGGCATCGCCGCGTTCGCCGCGCGGACGGTCGGCGTACCGCGCGAAAAGACCCGGTGTTCACGACGCAGCGCGGTGATGTCCGCGATGTAGCGGTACAGCGGCGCGGTGGTGTCGAAACGGTCGCGGCCGCCCGAGCCGTGGCCGCCCGCGAACATCGACGCGCGCTGTTCGCGAAACCCCTGCTCGGTGCCGTAGTAGAGGGTCGGCATGCCCGGCAGGGTCATGATCGCCAGCAGCGCCTGCTTCAGCCCGGCCTCGTCGCCGCCGGCGAGAAAGCGGTCGACATCGTGGTTGTCGACGAAGGTCGACATCCGCCACGGATCGGCGTGCACCCGCATCATGTTGCCGATGCGATACCCGAGTTCATCCGGCGGATGACGCCGCGCGAACACGTCGGCCAGCGTGCCGTAGAGCGGAAAGTTGATCATGCCGGGCAGCCGTGGCCGACCGTCTTCGCCACGCGCGTAGGATTCGATCCTG
>JAYRTK010000434.1:0-2253 GCA_041919595.1 Lysobacteraceae bacterium | reverse complement strand
CGGCAGTTACGACGCAGCGGCCGGCTACAACCAGCGCAAGGTATTCATCGTCGGCCGCGATGGCACGATCGTGTTCGTGGACGAGGACTACGCCCCCGGCGATGCGCAGGCGATCGCCGATGCGCTGGCGGCGGCGCAGCGGCGGTAGCAGGCACGCGCCGCGCGCGGCCGGTCAGAACCGGTCGATCGGCAGCTTCAGATAACGCACGCCGTTGTCTTCCGGCTCCGGCAGGCGGCCGGCGCGGATGTTGACCTGCACCGAGGGCAGCAGCAGCGTCGGCATCGCCAGGGTCGCGTCGCGCGCGGTGCGCACGGCCACGAAGTCGTCCTCGGAAATTCCGTCGCGCACATGGAGGTTGTCCGCCTTCTGCGCCGCGATCGTGGTTTCGCAGGCGTAGGTGCGGCCGCCGGGCGCATAGTCGTGGCAGACGAACACGCGGGTGTCGTCCGGCAATGCGAACAGTCGCCGGATCGACCGGTAGAGCATGCGTGCGTCGCCGCCCGGGAAATCGCAGCGTGCGGTGCCGCCGTCGGGCATGAAGATCGAATCGCCCACGAACAGCGCGTCGCCGATCCGGTAGGCGACGCTGTCGTTGGTGTGGCCGGGCACCGCGATCACCTCCGCGTCGATCGCGCCGATCGCGAAGCGCTCGCCGTCGCCGAACAGACGATCGAACTGCGAGCCGTCGATCGGAAAATGGTCGCCCAGATTGAAGATCGGCCGGAACGTCTTCTGGACCATGCGGATGCCCTCGCCGATGGCGAGCGCGGCCTCCGGGAACGACGCCTTGAGCCAGTGCCCGGCGCTGAGATGATCGGCGTGGGCGTGGGTTTCGAGCAGCCAGCGCACGTCGAGCGCGTGCGCGCGGACGTGGTCGATCAACGCCTGCGCCGAGGTCGTCGCCGTGCGTCCGGACTTGGCATCGAAGTCCAGTACCGGATCGACGATCGCCGCCTGCCGCGTCGCGGGATCGGCGACGACGTAGCTCCAGGTGCAACTCTCGGCATGGAAGAACGGGGCGACGATGGGCGGCATGGCGGAGTCCGGCGGCGTGCGTCCCGCGATTCTACGCCCGGCGCATGTGCCCGGGATTCGCGCGCCCGGGGCGCGCGGGGGCTGGCGATCGCCCCGTCTGCCGGCATAATCCGTCGATGAACGACACACTTCCCCTGCTGATCGACACCGACCCGGGCGTGGACGACGCGCTCGCCCTGCTGATGGCCTTCGATGCTCCGCATCACGAGGTCGTCGCTCTCACCATCGCCGCCGGCAACGTCGGCCTGCGGCACACCGTCGCGAATGCGCTGAAACTGTGCGAAGTCGCGGAGATCGATCTCCCGGTCTTCGCGGGCTGCGATGCGCCGCTGCTGCATGCCGCGCCCGATGCCTCCTACGTCCACGGTCGCGATGGCTTCGGCGACATCGACTATGCGCCGGCCGCGAAGCAGGCCGAAGCCGAGCATGCGGCATCGGCCATCCTCCGTCTCTCGCACGTCCACGCCGGCCGGCTGGTGCTGTGCATGCTCGGCCCGCTGACCAATCTCGCCGTCGCCCTGAAGCTCGATCCGACGCTGCCCGGGCGGATCGGACGGATCGTGGTCATGGGCGGCGCGGTGACCGGGCAGGGCAACACCACGCCGACGGCGGAATTCAACATCGGCTTCGATCCCGAGGCGGCGCATCTGGTGTTCGAGGCCTTCGCCGCCGCCGGCAGGATCGTCGAAGTGGCCGACTGGGAGGCGGTGATCCGCCATGGTTTCCTGCACACCGATGTCGAGACCTGGCTGCAGGCCGATCACCCGCGCGCCCGGTTCTACGAGGCGATCTCGCGCAGGACCCGCGAGTGGTCCGCCGGCCTGCGCGGCGAACGCTGGCACGCCGCCGACGCCCTCGCCATGGCGCTCGTGGTTGCACCGCAGGACGCCCGCCGCCTGGAGCGCCGGCCGCTGCGGGTGGAACTCACCGGTCCAGAGACCCGGGGCATGACCGTGGTGGATTGGGGGCGCCGCAGCGGTCGTCCGGACAACGCCGAGCTTCTGATGGACTACGACCAGGCGGCTTTCGAGGCCCTGATCCGCCGGGCGCTGCGGGCCGATTGACCAGCCCGGGCGGACGGGGTGGCGGGTGGCTTGAGCCGGAGCCGGTTAGGCCGCTATAATGCCCGGCTTTCCGCTCAACTCCGGTACCCGCCATGAAGGCCGACATCCATCCCGAATACCGTCAGGTCGTGTTCCAGGACGTGACCTCGGACT
>JAYRTK010000433.1:0-2261 GCA_041919595.1 Lysobacteraceae bacterium | reverse complement strand
GCGCGTTCGCGCTGGTGCGCGATCTGCTGCTCGATGCGGGCCAGGGTGCCGCCGACCTCGTAGCCCGCAGCCTGGGCCCGGTTCAGCGCCTCCGCGGCCTGCTCGCGCTGGCCGCGGCCCTGTTCGATCAGGCGCTCGGCCTCGCGCTGCTCGGCGATGATCTGCTGCAGCCGCGTCTCTTCCTGCATCAACCCGTCGCGCAGCGCCTGCAACTGGGCATCGAGCACGCGGAATTCCAGCGCCTTCCACTCCGCGTCCTTGATCCGGCGCTCGGCCTGGATCGACTGGTACTGCTCGGCCTGTTTCGCCTGCCGCGCAAGATGCTGCAGCTGTTTGCCGACTTCCTCGCGGAGGTCGTTGAGGCGGTCGAGATTTTCGCGGGTATGGCGGATGCGGGTCTCGGTTTCCTTGCGGCGCTCCTTGTACTTGGAGATGCCGGCGGCTTCTTCGAGATAGACGCGCAGGTCTTCGGGCTTGGCCTCGATGACCTGCGAGATCATGCCCTGCTCGATGATCGAATAGCTGCGCGGGCCCAGACCGGTCCCGAGGAACAGATCGGTGATGTCGCGGCGGCGGCACTTGGTGCCGTTGAGGTAGTAGTTGCTCTGGCCGTCGCGGCTGACCTGGCGCTTGACCGAGATCTCGTTGAACGCGGCGTATTCGCCGGTGATGGTGTGGTCGCTGTTGTCGAAGATCAGTTCGACCGTGGCCTGCGACACCGGCTTGCGCGCCGAACTGCCGGAGAAGATCACGTCGGTCAGCGAGTCGCCACGCAGGCGGCTGGCCGCGCTTTCACCCATCACCCAGCGGATGGCGTCGATGATGTTCGACTTGCCGCAGCCGTTCGGACCGACCACGCCGGTCATGTTGGTCGGCAGGTGCAGGGTGGTCGGATCGACGAACGACTTGAAGCCGGAAAGCTTGATCGTGGAAAGACGCATGCGCTGTTCGGTGGCTCCGCCCGCCGGACCGGGCGGGACCGGCGCTGGCGCAGACAGGAAAGGGGTTGAAGAAAATTCGCCAACCTCTTGATTCTGCTGGCGACAATCCGGCATGACTGCCGCATCGTCCCAGCAGTATATAGAACGCTGCGGTGCGGGATACTCAGCCGGCGACGGGCAGCCTCAGGCCGGTCTCCGGGTCGAACAGGTGCCACTGTCCAGGCACCGTCCGCAGGGGCAGGATCCCGCCCGGCGTTGGCGGAGCATCGGCCGGCAGACGCGCCACCAGCGTCTGCGGACCGAAGCGCAGGTAGCCGTAGGCCTCGCTGCCGAGCACTTCGACCACTTCGAGCGTCGCGCCGAAGTGCGCGCCCTCACCGGCGACGCAGGGCTGCAGATGCTCCGGACGCAGCCCGACCTCGACCTCCCGCCCGACCCAGGCCGGATCGTGCACCAGCCCGGTCAACGGCAGGACCAGCCCTTCGGCGAGGGCCAGTCCGGGCGCATCGCCCTCGATCAGCAGCCGGCCGCGGATCAGATTCATCGCCGGGCTGCCCAGGAACCCGGCGACGAACAGGTTGGCCGGGTGCCGGTAGAGCGCCATCGGCGTATCGATCTGCTGGACCTCGCCGCCCCGCATCACCACGATGCGCTGGCCGAGGGTCATCGCCTCGACCTGATCGTGGGTCACGTACACCATCGTCGCGCCCAGGCTGCGATGCAGGCGCGCGATCTCGGTGCGCATCGCGGTGCGCAATTTGGCGTCGAGATTGGAGAGGGGTTCGTCGAGCAGGAACACCTTCGGCTGGCGCACCAGCGCCCGCCCCAGCGCGACGCGCTGGCGCTGCCCGCCCGACAGCGCGGCCGGCCGGCGCTGCAGCAACGGCCCGAGTTCCAGGGTGTCCGCCGCCGCGCGGATGCGCGCGTCGATCTCCTGTGCGGAATGCCCGCGAAGCCTGAGGCCGAAGGCGAGGTTCTCGGCGACGGTCATGTGCGGATACAGGGCGTAACTCTGGAAGACCATCGCGATGTCGCGATCCTTGGGCGCGACCTCGTTGACCACCCGGCCATCGATCCGCAGGGTGCCGCCGCTGATCGCCTCCAGCCCCGCGATCATGCGCAGCAGCGTGGACTTGCCGCAGCCCGAGGGGCCGACCAGCACCAGCAACTCGCCGTCCGCGACCTCCAGCGTCGCGCCGGCCACGGCGACGTGTCCGTCCGGGTAGACCTTGCGGAGCCGATCGAGCGCGACAGTCGCCATCTTCCGTCCTCGTGAGGGGTCTGCGTCACAGCTCCGCGACGACCGGTCGCGGAGAGGGT
>JAYRTK010000432.1:0-2268 GCA_041919595.1 Lysobacteraceae bacterium | reverse complement strand
CCCGCGCAGTTCGCCGGCCTGCATTACTTCAACCCGGTCGCGCAGATGCCACTGGTCGAGATCATCCGTCACGACGGCATGGATCCGGCCACCGAGAAGCGCCTCGCCGCGTTCTGCAAGGCCATCGACAAACTGCCGGTGCCGGTCGCGGGCACGCCGGGCTTCCTCGTCAACCGGCTGCTGTTCCCGTACATGCTCGAAGCGGCCACCGCGTATTCCGACGGCATTCCCGGCCCGGTCATCGACAAGGCCGCGGTGAAGTTCGGCATGCCGATGGGCCCGATCGAGCTGATCGACACTGTCGGCCTCGATGTCGCCGCCGGTGTCGGCGCGGAACTCGCGCCGTTCCTCGGCCTGCCGATTCCCGCCGCGCTCGCCGCACCGCCGGAAGCCGGCAAGCGCGGCAAGAAGGACGGCCAGGGCATCTACCGGTGGGAGAACGGCAAGGCGAAGAAGCCGGAGATCCCCGCCGACTACAAGGCCCCCGACGATCTCGAAGACCGTCTGATCCTGCCCTTCCTCAACGAAGCCGTCGCCGCCCTGCACGAAGGCGTGGTGTCCGACGCCGAATTGCTGGATGCCGGCGTGATCTTCGGCACCGGCTTCGCCCCGTTCCGCGGTGGCCCGATCCAGTACATCCGCGACACCGGCGTCGACGCCCTGCTCGAACGGCTCAAGGCCCTGCAGGCGAAATACGGCGACCGCTTCGCCGCCCGCCCGGGCTGGGACAACGCAGCACTGCGCAACGCCTGATCCCCTCGCATCGCGGCACGCCACATGCGACACCCGGAACCCCGCCTCGGCGGGGTTTCGTCGTTCTGGCGACGGCGAAGACCGATGCAGCGTTTCCCTGTCATCCCGAACACCGGCACAGCGGGTGGAGAGACATGCTTGCCGCCTCGCACCCCTGCCCTTCTTGCCAAGCCCGCCCCGGCGGTATAACTTTTGTTACAACTATTTTCACTGGAGCCGCCATGAAACTGAAAATCACCACCGTCGGCAACTCGGCCGGCGTGATCCTGCCGAAGGAACTACTGGCGCGCCTCCGTCTGGAAAAGGGCGACGAACTGTTCGCGCTCGAAACCCCCGGCGGCATCGTCCTCACCACCTACGACCCGGAGCTCGCGGCACAGATGGAAGTAGCCGAACGAATCATGCGCGAGGATCGTCTGGTGCTGCACAAACTGGCGCAGTGAGGGCGATGCCATGATCGTCTGGATCAGCAAACGCCTGGCCCTCGCCATCCACGACCGCCAATTGGCCGAACACGGCGGCGGCACCGGCGTGCGCGACGAAGAGCTCCTCGACTCCGCGCTCGCAAGGCCGCAGCAGCGCTTTGCCTATGGCGAGCCGCCGCCCGATCTCGCAGCGCTGGCGGCGAGTCTGGCCTTCGGCCTCGCCCGCAATCCCCCGTTCGTCGACGGCAACAAACGCACCGCGCACGTGTGCTATCGCGCGTTTCTCGCGCTCAACGACGCCGAACTGATCGCAACCGAAGAAGAAAAATACATCGCCATGCTGAGCCTCGCCGAAGGCAGCCTCGACGAAGCCGGATTCGGCGACTGGCTGCGCGGGCATCTGATATTGAAGAACACAGGACAGGTCAACGAACCGCAGGCCGCATACACCGGTTGATCGCGATCCCTCCAGAGCCGCCTGCGACATCCCTGCCGTATCCTGTCGCCCTCAGCGACACCGACCTTCGCCATGCGCAGAACACACAGCTCCGACCGCTTCGATGCTCCGCAGGCGTCGACGTCCGCATCGGACAACACACCGCTTGTCGTCGCCGCCACCGAAACCGGGCGTTCGCCGCTGCAGCGGGAATTCGACCGTTTGTGCGCCCGGATCGAGGAGGGCCAGGCCCTGCTCGCCGGTAGTGCCTCACTTTGAAATCGGGGCGGGCCAGGGTCGGAAACCGGGCTAGGGGACGGTCGAGCGGGCTGGGTAGCTTAGGGCATCCCAAGCCGGACTGACCCATGACCCTCGCCACCTTCGCCTTCTGCTTGTCTCTGTTCTCTCTGGTCGTATCGGTCGCGAATTTCGCTTTCAGCCTTGGCCGCCAGTCAGGCTATAAGGCTGGTCTAGCCGCTGCGGTACAGGGCAATGCAGGAGACAATCAGGCTCAGGATCGCGATGCCTAAGGTCCAGAGTTTGTCCCAGTTCTTCGCGTGCCAAGCGAATAGCTCCTTAAGGGCACTGGCGGTCCAATGCGGCGGAACCTTGTCGTACTCCGGCAACTCGGGGATCGGGCCGACCATGCCGCCA
>JAYRTK010000431.1:0-2286 GCA_041919595.1 Lysobacteraceae bacterium | reverse complement strand
CCATCCGGCTTCGCAGACCCGCACCTCGTACCAGGTCGGCAGCCCCTGGATGTTCGAGGGAAAGATGTTGCGCGGGCTGACCGGCACGCCCATGCGCAGGATGGCCTTGGCGAACAGCTCGTTGGCCGAGGCGGAGCCGGAACCGTTGACGTTGGCGAACTTGACGACGAAATCGTTGACCGATTCGATCCGGGGATGCTGCAGCGACGTCATGCCGCCTCCTTCTTCTCGGCGCCGCGGCAACGCGGTCCGGCCTGGGTTTCCTGGAGCAGGAACTTCTGCATGTCCCACGCACCGGTCGGACAGCGTTCGGCGCACAGGCCGCAGTGCAGACAGACGTCCTCGTCCTTGACCATCACCCGCATCGTCTTCAGCGGTTCGGAGACGTAGAGATCCTGCGTGGTATTGAGCGCGGGCGCGGTCAGTCGCGTGCGCAGATCCGCCTCCTCGCCGTTGGCCGTGAAGGTGATGCAGTCGGTCGGACAGATGTCGACGCAGGCATCGCATTCGATGCATTTGTCCTTCGCGAACACGGTCTGCACGTCGCAGTTGAGGCAGCGCTGGGTTTCCTTCCATGCGGTCGCGGGATCGAAGCCGACCTCGACCTCGACGCTGATGCTGTCGAGCTTCTTCGCCGCTTCCGACCAGGGCACCTTGTAGCGTTCGTCGGGCGAGACCGCGTTGTCGTAGCTCCACTCGTGGATGCCCATCTTCTGCGAGATCAGGGTCACGTCCGGCAACGGACGCTCGCGCACGTCTTCGCCGTGCAGCAGCTTGTCGATGCTGACCGCGGCCGCATGACCGTGCGCCACCGCCCAGATGATGTTCTTCGGCCCGAAGGCGGCATCGCCGCCGAACAGCACGTGCGGGAGCGACGACTGATGGGTGAGCTTGTCGACCACCGGCATGCCCCACTGGTCGAAGTCGATGCCGGTGTCGCGCTCGATCCACGGGAACGCGTTTTCCTGGCCGACCGCGATCAGCACCTCGTCGCAGGGGAAGAACTCCTCGGGCTCACCGGTCGGCACCAGATTGCGTCGGCCTTTCGCGTCGTACTCGGCGCGGACCTTCTCGAAGGTCATGCCGGTGAGGCGGCCGCTGGCGTGGACGAAGCGCTTCGGCACCCGGTAGTCGAGGATCGGGATGCCTTCATGCATCGCGTCTTCCTTCTCCCACGGGCTGGCCTTCATCTCGTCGAAGCCCGAACGCACGATCACCTTCACGTCCTCGCCGCCCAGACGACGCGCGGAGCGGCAGCAGTCCATCGCGGTGTTGCCGCCGCCGAGGACCAGGACACGCTTGCCGACCCGGGTGATGTGGCCGAAATAGACGTTGGCCAGCCAGTCGAGACCGACATGGATCTGCGCGGCCGCCTCCTGCCGCCCGGGGATGTCGAGATCGCGGCCGCGCGGCGCGCCGGTGCCGACGAAGATCGCGTCGTAGCCCTCGTCCAGCAGCGCCTTCATCGATTCGATGCGCCGGTTGCCGACGAAGTCCACGCCCAGATCGAGGATGTAGCCGGTCTCCTCGTCGATCACTTCCTCAGGAAGACGGAAGCGCGGGACCTGAGTGCGCATGAAACCGCCGGGCTTGGGATCGGCCTCGAACACGGTGACGTGATAGCCCAGCGGCGTGAGATCACGGGCCACGGCCATCGACGACGGTCCCGCGCCGACGCAGGCGATGCGCCTGCCGTTGCGCTGGGCGGCCGGTGCCGGCATCAGCGCCGAGACATCCCCCTTGTAGTCCGCGGCGACGCGCTTGAGCCGGCAGATCGCGACGGGTTCCGGGGCCTCGCCGTTGTTTTCCTCCACCCGTCCGCGCCGGCAGGCCGGCTCGCAGGGACGATCGCAGGTGCGGCCGAGAATCCCGGGGAAGACGTTGCTGCGCCAATTGACCATGTACGCATCGGCGTAGCGGCCTGAGGCGATCAGGCGAATGTACTCGGGCACCGGGGTATGCGCCGGACAGGCCCACTGGCAATCCACGACCTTGTGGAACACGTCCGGATGACGGATATCGGTCGGCTTCACTGCGACCTCGCGGCTGGCATCCGACCGAAAGCGTCGGTCAACGCACTGCAAGCCGAGTCTAGCCTCGACATCGGGCGCTCGTCACGCGGACGATGCGGGGCCTGCGCGCCCCGCGCACGGCGGGGCGCACGGCGGTGCGTTCACGCACTCGCCCCCCTGCGCGCGCCGGCAACGGCGCACGTCAGGCGGGTCCCGGGGTGGAATCCTGCCGCGCCCGCACTGCCCGCACCCGCCGCTATCGCATTGATCGCTC
>JAYRTK010000430.1:0-2292 GCA_041919595.1 Lysobacteraceae bacterium | reverse complement strand
CAGCACCGACGACACCGCGACACCGCCGATGCAGGGCGCGCCGATGCGCTTCGAGCTGGTGCGCTGAGCCATCGCGGACAACGGCCGACGGTGCGGTCCGGGCGACGCGTCGGCCACGCATCGCCCGGCCACGCGCGGCAGTGTTCCATCCACGGATTTGCCCCGGGCCGGCCGCCTCGGTAGGCTAGCGAGTTGGCTTCGCGCGGCCGTCCGGGAATTCCCCCGGCGCCACGCGGCCGTCCCCACAGCCCCGCAGCCAGGACCTCCCCACACCCATGGCGATGGACACCATCCGCATCCGCGGAGCGCGTACCCACAACCTCAAGAACATCGATCTCGACCTGCCGCGCGAGAAGCTGATCGTCATCACCGGCCTGTCCGGATCCGGCAAGTCGTCGCTGGCGTTCGACACCATCTACGCGGAAGGCCAGCGCCGCTACGTCGAGTCGCTATCGGCGTACGCACGGCAGTTCCTGAGCGTGATGGAGAAGCCCGACGTCGATCACATCGAGGGCCTGAGCCCGGCGATCTCGATCGAACAGAAGTCGACCAGCCACAACCCGCGCTCGACGGTCGGCACGATCACCGAGATCTACGATTATCTGCGTCTGCTCTACGCACGCGTCGGCAGCCCGCGTTGCCCCGACCACCACTTTCCGCTGGAAGCGCAGACCGTCAGCCAGATGGTCGATCAGGTGCTGACCCTCGCCAACGACCCGAAGACCGCCGAACAGCGCTGGATGCTGCTGGCGCCGGTCGTGCGCGAGCGCAAGGGCGAGCACGCGCAGGTGTTCGAGCAACTGCGCGCGCAGGGCTACGTGCGCGTGCGCGTGGACGGCACGCTGTACGAGATCGACGCGGTGCCGGCGCTGGCGCTGCGCCAGAAGCACACGATCGAAGCGGTGGTCGACCGCTTCAAGCCGCGCGAGGATCTCAAGCAGCGCCTCGCCGAGTCGTTCGAGACCGCGCTCAAGCTGGGCGACGGCATGGCGATGGTGCAATCGCTGGACGACGCCGCGGCCGAGCCACTGCTGTTCTCGTCGAAATACAGTTGCCCGGTGTGCGACTACTCGCTGCCCGAACTCGAACCGCGGCTGTTCTCGTTCAACTCGCCGATCGGCGCCTGCCCCGAGTGCGACGGTCTCGGCGTCACCCAGTTCTTCGACCCCGCCCGCGTGGTGGTGCATCCGGAACTGTCGCTCGCGGCCGGTGCGATCCGCGGCTGGGACCGGCGCAACGTCTATTATTTCCAGTTGATCCAGTCGCTCGCCAAGCATTACGGTTTCAACGTCGATACGCCGTGGCAGGAGCTGAAGGAACCGACCCGCCAGGCGGTCCTGTACGGCAGTGGCGACGAGACGATTCCCTTCACCTATCTCACCGACGCCGGCGGCCGCACCCAGCGCAAGCACAAGTTCGAGGGCATCCTGCCGAATCTCGAACGCCGCTATCGCGAAACCGAGTCGGCGGCGGTGCGCGAGGAACTGGCGAAATACATCAGCGAGCGGCCCTGCCCCGAATGCGGCGGCGCGCGCCTGAACAAGGCCGCGCGCAACGTGTTCGTGGCCGATCGACCGTTGCCGTCGATCGTGGTCCTGCCGATCGATGAAGCGCTGGCGTTCTTCAGCCGGCTCCAGCTCGCCGGCTGGCGCGGCGAGATCGCGACCAAGATCGTCAAGGAAATCCGCGAGCGTCTGAACTTCCTGGTCGATGTCGGCCTCGATTACCTGACTCTCGAACGCAAGGCCGATACGCTCTCGGGCGGCGAAGCGCAGCGCATCCGCCTGGCCTCTCAGATCGGCGCCGGGCTGGTCGGCGTGATGTACGTGCTCGACGAGCCGTCGATCGGCCTGCACCAGCGCGACAACGAACGCCTGCTCGGCACCCTCACCCGCCTGCGCGATCTGGGCAATACCGTGATCGTGGTCGAGCACGACGAGGACGCGATCCGGCTGGCCGACCATGTCGTCGACATCGGCCCCGGCGCCGGCGTGCACGGCGGCGAAGTCATCGCCCAGGGCACGCTCGAGGATCTGCTGAAGGCGCCGCGCTCGCTCACCGGGCAATATCTCAGCGGCGCGAAGAAGATCGAGATTCCCGCGCACCGGCACAAGCCGAATCCGAAGATGAAGCTGCAGTTGCGCGGCGCTTCCGGCAACAATCTCAAGAACGTCGATCTGACCCTGCATGCCGGCCTGTTCACCGCGATCACCGGCGTCTCGGGTTCGGGCAAGTCGACCCTGATCAACGACACGCTGTACGCACTGGCCGCGAACGAGATCAACGGCGCGT
>JAYRTK010000429.1:0-2292 GCA_041919595.1 Lysobacteraceae bacterium | reverse complement strand
AGATCGCGCAGCAGCGTGTCGATGCGTTCGCCGCGATCGACCGAATCGTCGTACTGGAAATGCAGTTCCGGCGTGTGCCGCATCTTCACCGCGCGCGACAGTTCGTGGCGGATCTCAGGCGCCAGTTCCTTCAGGCCTTTCAGCGCTTCCTTCGCGCGCTCGGACTGCAGCGCGGTGAAGAAGACTTTGGCATGGGCCATGTCGCGGGTCACTTCGACATCGGACACGCTCACCGACGGCAGGCCGTACTCGCGCACGACCGCATGCACGATCGCGCCCAGCTCACGACGGAGCTGGGCGGAAACACGGTCGGTGCGATGGAACGACTTCTTCGGCATCGGATACGTCGCGATCGGTCCGTGGGATCAGAGCGTGCGCTGCACTTCGATGCGCTCGAAGCACTCGATCTGGTCACCCGGCTTGACGTCGTTGTAGGCCTTCACGCCGATACCGCATTCGGTGCCGTTGCGGACCTCGTCGACGTTCTCCTTGAAGCGACGCAGCGATTCCAGCTCGCCCTCGAAGATGACAGTGTTGTCGCGCAGCACGCGGATCGGCTTGTTGCGCTTGACCACGCCCTCGATGACCATCGAACCGGCGATGGCGCCGAACTTCGAGCTGCGGAACACGTCGCGGACTTCGGCGATACCGATGATCTCCTCGCGCACTTCCTTGCCGAGCAGACCCGACGCGACCTGTTTCACCTGGTCGATGACGTCGTAGATGATCGAGAAGTAGCGGAGATCGAGGTTGTTGGCTTCGATCACCCGGCGCGCCGACGCATCGGCGCGGACGTTGAAGCCGATGATCGTGGCCTTGGCCGCGAGCGCCGAGTTCGCGTCGGATTCGGTGATGCCACCGACGCCGGACACGATGAGATTGATGCGGATCTGATCGTTGGACAGGCTGGTGAGCGCCTGACGCAGCGCCTCGGCCGAACCCTGCACGTCCGCCTTGACCACGAGGTTGAGCGAGAGCTGGGCGCCGCCCTGCCCCATCTGGGCCATGATGTCTTCCATGCGGTTGCCCGCCTGGGCGACAAGACGCGACTCGCGGCGCTTGGCGTCGCGCTGCTGCGCCACGTCCTTGGCCAGACGCTCGTCGGCGACGACCACGAAATCGTCGCCCGCGTCCGGCACGCCGGACAGGCCGAGCACCTGCACCGGGATCGACGGGCCCGCGCTCTGCACCTGCGAACCGGTCTCGTCGAACAGCGCGCGCACGCGGCCGTACTGCACGCCGCAGACCAGATAATCGCCCTTCTGCAGCAGGCCTTCCTGGACCAGCACGGTGGCGACCGGACCGCGACCCTTGTCGAGCGCGGATTCGATGACCACGCCGGTCGCGCGACCGGTGGAAACAGCCCTCAGTTCCAGCACTTCCGCCTGCAGCAGCACCGCGTCGAGCAGATGGTCGACGCCCTGTCCGGTCTTGGCCGAGACGTCGATGCACTGCGTATCGCCGCCGAAATCCTCGGCCACGACGCCATGCGCGAGCAGTTCGTTCTTGACCCGCAGCGGATCGGCATCGGACTTGTCGACCTTGTTCACCGCCACCACCAGCGGCACGCCGGCGGCCTTCGCGTGCTGGATCGCCTCGACCGTCTGCGGCATCACGCCGTCGTCGGCCGCGACCACCAGGATCACGATGTCGGTGAGCTTGGCGCCACGGGCACGCATCGCGGTGAACGCGGCGTGGCCGGGGGTGTCGAGGAAGCTGACCACGCCCTTCGGGGTTTCAACGTGGTAGGCACCGATATGCTGGGTGATGCCGCCGGCTTCGCCCGCCGCGACCTTGGTGCGGCGGATGTAGTCGAGCAGCGAAGTCTTGCCATGGTCGACGTGACCCATGATCGTGACCACCGGCGGACGCGGCGCCTTCTCGCCCTGCTGGTCCTCGATGTGGGCCAGCAGCTCGGTTTCGGCGTCGTCGCTCTCGGCGCGAACCGCCTTGTGGCCGAGTTCCTCGACCACCAGCACCGCGGTGTCGTGGTCGATGGTCTGGGTGATGGTGGCCATCACGCCCATCTTGAACAGCGCCTTCACGACGTCGCCGCCCTTCAGCGCGAGCTTCTGCGCCAGATCGGACACGGTAATGGCTTCGCCGATGGCGACTTCGCGCACAACTTTCTCCGTGGGTCGTGTGAAGCCGTGTTGGCCACCGCCGCTGCGGCTCTGTTCGATCTGACGCCGCTGCCTGGGCTTGGAGCGCGCGCTGGAACGACGCTCGCGCTCGGCGGTGCTCAGGTGCAGCTGACCGGCGAACCGCGCGGTGGCGTCGTCGTCCTCGACG
>JAYRTK010000428.1:0-2300 GCA_041919595.1 Lysobacteraceae bacterium | reverse complement strand
CCATCGCACCCGCAGCAAGGTCGCGAAGGCCGGTGCCAGTTACGCGTTCAACGACACCACCATCTTCAACGCCGACAATGACTATCGCGTCGGCTACACGACGATCTGGGCGGGCGGCAACGGCCTGACCAACCAGACCTACCGCATTCCGGTGGCCAACGACAACGGCCTCTTCCGCGGGACCAACCGCGATACCTGGTTCGCGCGCCTGTTCGATTCGGGCGCGACCAGCGGCACGCCGCTGATTCCCGCGCTCAACCGCGCCGGCCAGTACTACGAGGAAAGCGGCAACACCGGCCCCTGGGGCCCGCAGGCCAACGGTTCCCAGTACGAGTGCCGCCAGAACTTCTCGATCCTGACCACCGACGGCTACTGGAACAACGGCGCCGTCACCCACGGCAATACCGATGGCACCGACGGCAACGCGATCACGCGGCCCGATGGTCCTGCGTACACCTACGTGGCCGCCGATCCGTTCCGCGACGCCTGGAGCAACACGCTCGCCGACGTCGCGATGCACTACTGGAAGCGCGATCTGCGTCCGGAAGCGCAGATGACCAATATCGTGCCCGCCTCGACGACCAATCCGGCGTTCTGGCAGCACATGGTCACCTTCGGCATCTCCATCGGTCTCAGCGGAACGCTGGACGTCGCCGCCACCAATACCCGGGTGCGCAACGGCCAGTCGGTGGCCTGGCCGAATCCGATGGATACCGAAGACGAGGAGCGCATCGACGATCTCTTCCATGCCGCGGTCAACGGCCGGGGCTCGTTCGTGGCCGCCAGCAATCCGACCGAATTCGCCGATGGCCTCGGCGATGCGCTGCGCGCGATCGCCGCGCGCAAGGGGTCCGGCTCGAACGCGACCGTGACCGGCACTTCGACGGCGGCCGGTACCAAGGTGTTCCAGGCCAAGTACTACTCGGCGAAGTGGTACGGCGAGTTGTTGGCCTACAACGTCACCGCGAGCGGCGTGAACACGACCACGCCGCTGTGGACCGCGACCCTCCCGGCCGGCGTCCGCTCGAACATCTACACCCACAACGGCGCGGCCGGCACGACCTTCCCGACCGCGGCGCAGACCGCCGCGCTGACCGCGGACGTGGCCAACTACCTCCGCGGCGATCGCAGCAGGGAAGCCCCCTCGGGCCCGCTCCGCGAGCGCACCTCGCTGCTGGGCACGATCGTCGACAGCTCGCCGACCTACGTGAAGACGTCGAGCACGGTCGATACCGTCTACGTCGGTGCCAACGACGGCATGCTGCACGCGTTCAACGCCACCGACGGCGCGCTGCGCTTCTCCTACGTCCCGCGCGGCCTCGATTTCGCCGACCTCAAGGCGTTCAGCGATCCCGACTACAGCCACCGGTTCTTCGTCGACGGCGCGATCGTGACCTCGACCAGCCGCGATCTCGCCAACCGGACCATCCTGGTGGGTGCGCTCGGCCGTGGCGGCAAGGGCCTGTTCGCGCTCGATGTCACCGACCCCACCGCCTTCAACGCGGGCAAGGTGCTGTGGGACCGTACCGGTGAACTCGACATCGACATGGGCCAGATCATCGGCAAGCCGCTGATCGCCAAGCTCAACAACGGCGAGACCGGCGTGATCGTGCCGAACGGCCTGAACAGCACCGGCCAGAGCGCCGTGACCGAGGATTCCGAGGCCGTCCTGTTCGTCTACAACCTGGAAACCGGTGTGGAGCTCGCGCGCCTGAGCACCGGCGTGACCGGCAACAACGGTCTGTCCTCGCCGCGCGGCTGGGACGAGGACGGCAACGGCACTGTCGATATCGTGTACGCCGGCGATTTCCAGGGCAACGTGTGGAAATTCGACCTGCGCGACGGCCAGGAAAACCAGTGGGATGTCGACAAGCGGCTGTTCCGCCCGGTCTCCAGCGCGCAGCCGATCACCGGCGGCGTGACCATCGCCGTCGATCCCGGAACCGACAAGCGCTGGGTGTTCTTCGGGACCGGTCGTCTGCTGACGCCGAGCGACATCACCGACGTCACCCGCCAGGCCTGGTACGGCGTGATCGACGACGAGTCCTCGGGCACCGCCGTCCAGCGCGCCGATCTGACCGCGCGCAACATCGCCCAGTTCGACGCGGGTACACGCAATCGCGCCTTCGAGCCGTACTCCGCGCTGCCTGCGAACAGCAAGGGCTGGTACATCGAGCTCGATCTGCCACCGGCCAACACGCTGGAAGGTGAGCGCATGGTCGGCGACCAGCAGGTGGTCAAGAACGCGCTCATCGCGGCCAGCATCGTGCCCAGCACCAACAACCCGTGTCTGCCCGGTC
>JAYRTK010000427.1:0-2318 GCA_041919595.1 Lysobacteraceae bacterium | reverse complement strand
GATCCCGCGCCACAGCACGAAGCCTTCGCGGAAATCGGCCGGCGGCATCCATTGGCCGACGCAGGTCGGAAAATCGTTGCCGCAGGCGAGCGCGGCGTAGTTGGCGCTGACCCAGCCGCCGAGCGCGATCTGGACGCCGAGCACGATCAGCGCGCCGATCAGCCACCGACGCATCGTCGCCGCGCCGGCGATCCGGACCGGACTGTCCGTGGCCCGCCAGGCCATCCAGGTGAGCAACGCGAACGTCGTCATGCCGCCGAGCAGATGTCCCATCACGATGACCGGCTTGAGCAGCAGGGTCACGGTCCACTTGCCGAGCAGCGCCTGGAACACGATCAGCATCAGCGTGAGCGTGGCGGCGCGTGCGAGGTCGTCGTTGTTCCAGCGCAGGGCCGCGAACAGCAGCAGCGCCTCACCGAGCGCGGCCACCGCCAGCGCGGCGGTGGTGTGGCCCTGCATGTACAGCGGAATGCCCATCGCGACCAGACCGGCCGCGATCAGGATCTGGGCGATGCCGAAACGACGGCGCCGCGCCGCCAACAGCGCCAGGACCAGCACCAGCACGCCGAGAATCGCCGCGGCATGACGATGGACCTGCTCACGCCAGGCCTTGTGGGTCTCGAACGGGCGGATCTCGCTGGCCGCGTGCGCGGCCGCTTCCGAGACCGCCTGCGGCCAGGTGGCCCGGCCGTAGCACGTCGGCCAGTCCGGACAGCTCAGCCCGGCATTGGACAGACGCACGAAGGCGCCGAACACGATGACGCAGAACGCCAGCGCCACCGCCAACCAGGCGATCCGATGGAAATGCCGGTACAGCGGCGTGCGCGACGCGACGACGCGGGCATCGGAGGAAACGGAATCGTTCGTCATGGGGCGTCTGACTTATTTCAGCTTGAGCAGCCGGGACATGTCCTGGCGAAGATGGGCCGGATCGAAGCCCGGAGCGTAGCGCAGAACCACGAAGCCATTCGGGTCGACGACGTAGACGGGCACGCCCTTGGGATCATCGACGCGCGGCAGCCCTGCGCGCAGGGCCGGATCATCGCGCAGTTCGCGGAATTCGGGCCCGCGCAGGACCCCGGCCGACGGCGTGCCGACCCACAGCAGATCCACGCGCGATGCATCGCGACCGAACAGTTTCCAGACGACGTCGAGTTGCCGCGACAGGGTGACGCAGCCTTCGTCGCATGGCGACGGTGGCGCGACCACGATGCGCCAGCGCCGCTGTTCCGGATCCCAGGCGTAATCGCCGCCCGCGGCAAGTCGCGGGACCACCCGGCGCAGATCGGCCGGCGGCTGCAGCAGTTCGCCGTGGTTCTTCAGGCCGGCTGGACGCCAACCGGAGAAGCGCAGCACGCCGGCCAGCGCGAAGGCGCCGAAGAAGATCGCGAAGATCGCGATCAGCATGACCCGGTTGCGATTGCGCTGGCGGTGGTCGGGCGGTGCGGAGGAAGCGTTCATGGGGCGGTACTCCGAAGTCGTCGCGCGGCGCGACGGGCGCGCCAGGTCAGCAGCAGCGCGGTGATCAGCACGGCGATGGCCAGCGCGAACCACTGCACCGCATAGCCCACGTGCCGCTCGGGCGGCAGCGTATTGGGCAGGATCTCGAACTCGCGCCGGAAGCCGAAGCCCGGCTCCGGTACCGGCCGCAGCACCCGCGGCGCGAGCGTCGGCGCACGCAGCGTCGAACGCAGCGCCACCGGATCGAGCGTGGTCGCCAGCAGGGTGCCGTCGGCGAGCGTCGCCGGCGGACCCACCGCCAGCCCCGCGCCCGGCGGCGGCATCATCAATCCGAGCAGAAACGTCCGCGTGGATTCGGTCGGCACCTCCGGCATCGTCCGCCGGGCCGGCACCTCGACCCAGCCCAGATCGACCAGCAGCGTCTGCCCGCCCTCCACCACGAACAACCGGTATGCGCGCACGCCGACCCGACCTGCGTGCTGCTGGTTGTCGAGCAGCACCGCCGGCGCATCGGCGAAACGCCCGCGGACTTCGACCCAATCGTAGTCCTTCGCACGACGCGGATCGCCGATCACCGACCACGGCTGCGGACGTCGCGTGTCCAGCGCGGCGCCGGCCCGCGACAGCATCGTGCGCTTTTCGTGCGAGCGTTCCAGCTGCCAGAATCCGAGACGCGCGAACAGTGCCATCACCAGCAGGGCGACACTCCACAGCAGCAGCGACCGACGCGAGCGACTCATCCGGAAACGCTCGGCGCCTGCGATAATGACCCGCGAACCGCGCGATCGTGCGCGCCGTCGGAGTGCATCATGAGCGATTCGTTGAAGACGCTGCTCATCGTCGGCTTTCTGATCCTG
>JAYRTK010000426.1:0-2322 GCA_041919595.1 Lysobacteraceae bacterium | reverse complement strand
CGAACAGCGCGATCAGATACAGGCCGTAGCCGGTGCCGCCGAGCAGGCCGAACACCATCGAGACCACCAGCAGGATGCCCCACCGCACCGCGGTATCGATCAGCCAGGCGATCGCGCGCGGCACCGGACCGGCGGCGGGCAGGCGCAGGGCGACGCCTTCGGGCGTGTAGACCTCGCGCACGGTGTCCAGAGGAGCGGGGCGCGCGGTCATGCGGTGATGGTCCTGCGCCGGCACGCGGCGTCGCGCGCCGGTCGCACCGGTATCGTCCCGTCCGTCTCCACCATCCTCGCCGCCCCGAAACCCGTCAGTCGTCACATGTCGGCGTCTACTCTACCCTGCGTCGGGGCAATTACCCAGCGCACCGGACAGGCCCGCATTCCGGGCGACAATGACGCCCTTCCGACCCGAGCCGCCCATGGATTGCCGACCCGGCTGCGGCGCCTGCTGCATCGCGCCCTCGATCGCCTCGCCCATCCCCGGCATGCCCCACGGCAAACCGGCGGGCATGCCCTGCGTGCAGTTGGACGACGCCCTGCGCTGCCGGCTGTTCGGTCGCCCCGAGCGCCCGGCCTTCTGCGCCTCGCTGCGTCCGGAACCGGGCATGTGCGGTGCCTCGCGGGAGGCGGCGCTGTCGCTGCTCGCGCTGCTGGAGACGGCGACCCGGCCGTGAAGCGCGGTAAGCGGCGAGAGCGTTCCCGCGCCAGGCTCACGCCGCCGGATGCAGGTACTGATCCTTCAGCCGGACGTAGTGCTGCGCCGAGTAGTACAGCGCTTCGATTTCGCTGTCCTTGAGCTTGCGTGCGAACCTGGCCGGGTTGCCCAGCCACATCTCGGCCTCGCCGACCACCTTGCCCGGCGGCACCAGCGCTCCGGCGCCGACGAAGCCGTGCTTCTTCACCACCGCGCCGTCGAGCACGATCGCGCCCATGCCGATCAGCACCGCGTCCTCGATGGTGCAGGCGTGGATGATCGCCTTGTGACCGATGGTCACGTCGCTGCCGATGCGCGTGGCGAAGCCGCCGAGCTTGGCGTGCGGGCCGTCGTGGCTGACATGAATGACGGTGCCGTCCTGGAGGTTGGTGCGGTCGCCGATGCGGATGAAATTCACGTCCCCGCGGATCACCGTCGCCGGCCAGACCGACACGTCGTCGCCGAGCACGACATCGCCGATCACCACGGCGGCCGGGTCGATGTACACGCGTTGGCCGAGGGTCGGCAGCTGCTGGAGATAGGGGCGGAGGAGGGGCTGGGGATCGGTCATGGCCGCATTTAACCACGGCCGCCGCATGCGTTCTAAACTGCGGCCATGAATGTTTCCGCCACCGCCGCCTCCGTCGACGCCACCATCGTCGCGGCCACCGCCGCGCAGAGCGGCGGCGATGCCGCTCCGGGCACGCCCGCCTCGACGCCGGCCACGACGACCACGGCCCTCGCCGAGCTGGCGCCGACGCTCGAACGCCTGCGCGCCGCCTGGCGGGCGAACCGCCCGGACCGCGCGCAACGGATGGCCGATCTCGACCGGCTCAAGACCGCGTTCCGGGCGCGGATGGCGGAGATGACCGCCGCGGTGCAGGCCGATTTCGGCCATCGCTCCGAACACGAAACCCTGCTGTCCGACGGCATGACCGTGATCGCCGAGATCGACCACCTGCGCCGCCATCTGCGCGGCTGGATGCGTCCCCGGCGCGCCGCGGTCGGCTGGACGCTGTGGCCGGCGCGCGCCCAGATCCGGCGCGAGGCGGTGGGTGTGGTCGGAGTGATGGCGCCGTGGAACTACCCGGTGAATCTCGCGCTGGTGCCGCTGGCGACCGCGATCGCCGCCGGCAATCACGTCTACGTGAAACCCTCCGAACACACACCGCGCACCAGTGCCTGGCTGCAGGCGCTGCTCGCCGACGTGTTTCCGGCCGACCGGGTCGCGGTCGCGCTCGGCGGTGCGGAGATCGGCGCCGCGTTCGCCGGTCTGCCGTTCGACCATCTGATGTTCACCGGGTCGACCGCGGTCGGCCGCAAGGTCATGGCCGCGGCCGCGCCGCACCTGACGCCGCTGACGCTGGAACTGGGCGGCAAATCGCCCGCCATCGTCGCCGCGGATTTCCCGATCGAACAGGCCGCGGCGCGACTGGCCACCGGCAAGTGGTTCAACGGCGGACAGACCTGCATCGCGCCCGACTACGTGCTGATCGATGCCGCGCGACGCGACGCGCTGGTCGCCGCGCTGCGCGCACAGGTGCAGGCGCGCTACGGCGCGGACATGGGCGCGGCCGAGCACTACACCCGCGTCGTCAACGAAGGCCAGTACCGACGCCTGCGCGGCTACC
>JAYRTK010000425.1:0-2343 GCA_041919595.1 Lysobacteraceae bacterium | reverse complement strand
GGTCGCCCGCCGGCCATCGCTCGCCGGCTATCTCAACATCATCTATCCGAACAAGGTGCAGATCCTCGGCACCGAGGAACTGGCCTGGCTCGACGCGCTCGACGCGCGCCAGCGCTGGGAAACGATCGAGAAGATCATCCAGTTCCGGCCGCTGGCGATGGTGATCAGCAAGCACCAGCCCTGCCCCGAAGACCTGCGCGCCGCCGCCGAGGAATCCGACACGCCGCTGTGGCAGTCGCCCCGACGCGGCCATGAGCTGTTCAATCACCTGCAATACCATCTCGCCCGCAAGCTCGCGCCGCGGATCACCGTGCACGGCGTGTTCATGGAGATCTATTCGATCGGCGTGCTGATCACCGGCGAATCCGGCGCCGGCAAAAGCGAGCTGGCGCTGGAACTGGTGACGCGCGGCCATCGCCTGGTCGCCGACGACGCACCCGAATTCACCCAGATCGCGCCCGACGTGCTCGACGGCGCCTGTCCCGAACTGCTGCAGGACCTGCTCGAACTGCGCGGCCTCGGCATCCTCAACGTGCGCCAGATGTTCGGCGACACCGCGGTCAAGCGGAACAAGTACCTGCGCCTGATCGTGCACCTCACCCGGCCGCATCTGGAACCGCAGGCCCCGGGCCTCGACGGCATGCATCGTCTGGTCGGCGATCTCGGTTCGCGCCGGCTGCTCGATCTGGACGTACCGATGATCACCCTGCCGGTGATGCCCGGCCGCAATCTCGCGGTGCTCGCCGAGGCCGCGGCGCGCGCGCACATCCTGCGAATCAAGGGCGTCGATCCGGCCGCCGCGTTCATGGCCCGCCATTCGCATTTCCTGGAGCGGGCCGAATGACCCCGGAGCCCGCGCGGTCGCCGCCGAGTCCGCGGCTGATCATCGTCAGCGGCATGTCCGGCAGCGGCAAATCGATCGCGCTGCACACCCTCGAGGATCTGGATTTCTATTGCGTCGACAATCTCCCGGCGGAACTGCTGCCGGAGTTCGTGCGCAGCACCATGGGCAAGAGCGATCTGCCACCGAAACTCGCGGTCGGCATCGACGTGCGCAGCCGCAACACCGATCTGTCGAACCTCCCGGCGCTGTTGTCGCAGGCGGGCGCCCTGGGCATGGATCCGAAACTGGTGTTCTTCGACGCCAGCGACGACGTGCTGCTCAAGCGCTACGCAGAAACACGGCGGCGGCATCCGCTGAGCCATCTCGGGCTGACCCTGAACGATGCCATCGCGCAGGAACGGCGCATGCTGACGTCGCTGCGAGCGATGGCGGACATCCTGATCGACACCAGCAGCACCAACGTGCACCAGATGCGGCGGCGCGTGATCGCCGAACTGGATCTCTCCTCGGAACGCCCGGTCTCGCTGCTGTTCGAGTCCTTCGCCTATCGACGCGGCGTGCCCGCGGATGCGGATTTCGTGTTCGATGCCCGCTGCCTGCCCAACCCGCACTGGGACGCGCGCCTGCGTCCGCTCTCGGGCCGCGACCGCGAAGTGCGCGAATATCTCGACGCGCAGCCGGAAGTGGGCGAATACGTCGCCCAGGTCTCGTCCTTTCTCGACACCTGGATGCCGCGGATCCAGGCCGACACCCGCAGCTACATCACGGTCGCCTTCGGTTGCACCGGCGGCAAACACCGTTCGGTCTATCTCGCCGAGACCTTCGCCGCGCACGCCCGCGACCAGGGCTGGCGCGAGGTGGCGACGTATCACCGCGAGCTGGAATGACGCAGACCACGGCATCGACGGCCGCCGCACAGGCGGTGTCGAAGCCGCTACGATAGTCCCGACGGATGCCCGCGCACCGCGGCCTCCGGGGCGGCCCTCTGTCGGGGATCGGGCCAGGGACAACAGGACAGCGTCGCATGCAGACCGCGGACACCAACCGTTACCACCGCTTCCACGGGGTCCGGAAACCCAGGATCGCCTACAAACCGACGGATTTCCTCGACTATGCGCTGATGTGCCTCGCCAGCGGCGCGATCGCGTGGGGCCTTTACGGCCCGGGCAGCGCGCTGGCCTGGACGTCCGTGGTCCTGAGTCTGATGCTGATCGCGACCTTCCTGTTGCGGCACGGCGCCGTCTTCGCCGTTCCGCTGATCCTGCGCCGACCGCAGGATCTGCTGTTGATGCTGTACTACAAACTCGCGAACCTGAAATGGCCGTATTTCCTCGCGCTCGGCCTGCTCCTGCTGGAGAACGCGCTGATCCGGCTCACACCAGACCTGCCGCACAAGGTCGAGCTGATGCGCAGCCTCGCGCTGTGGCTGTTCTGGATCCATCTCGGCGCGACCACCGCGATGCGCACCGCGATCTTCGTCGCTCATCTCGTCAACCGGA
>JAYRTK010000424.1:0-2362 GCA_041919595.1 Lysobacteraceae bacterium | reverse complement strand
GCGTTCGCGTTCGGTCGTCGGCAGTTTCATCGGCGGCCTGCAGACCCTGTTCGGCGGCAACATCAGCATCTATACCGAACTGTGCGAACAGGCGCGCGCCGACACCTACCGCGACATGTTCGCGCACGCCCGCCAGAAACGCGCCAACGCCATCGTCGGCATGCGCTACGACGCCACCGAAGTGATGCCCGGTCTGACCGAGGTGTTGTGCTACGGCACCGCGGTGATCGTCGAACGCAGCGAGCGCTGATGTCCTCGCGCGCGGAATCGCCGGCATCGGCAATCGCGGCCCTGCCGCGATGAAAGCCCGTCTCATCGCCGTCGGCGAGCGTGCGCCCGCCTGGGTCGCGGAAGGTTTCGTCGAATACCGCAAGCGGCTCTCGCACTGGCTTCCGCTGGAACTGGTCGAGATCGAGCCCGGCCTGCGCGGCAAGGGACGCGACCCCGCACGCGCGACCGCGGAGGAGGGGGGGCGCGTGCTCGCGGCGCTGCCGAAATCGGCACAGGTGGTGGCGCTGGACGGGCGCGGCCGGATGTACAGCTCCGAACAGCTCGCGCAGCGGCTGGAACACTGGCGCAACGGCGGGCGCGATCTCGCCTTTCTCATCGGCGGACCGGAAGGCCATGCGCCCGAGGTGCTGGCGCGCGCCGACGAATCCTGGTCGCTCGGGCCGCTGACGCTCCCGCACATGCTGGTGCGGTTGGTGCTGGCCGAGCAGCTGTACCGCGCCGCCGCGCTGTTGGCGAATCATCCCTATCACCGCGCCTGACATCGACGTCCACAACGTCGCCGCGATCACCCGCATTCCGTGAGCGGGCGCAACAAAAACATGCAAAATGGCCAGAGAACCGACATTGGTGATGGCTGTCACGGTTCGTTCGCGCAAACTGCGGAACCGTTGCCGCCGCCGCCGGTGATCCTTTTCCGGTGCGCCCCTGCAGGCCGCTGCCGACGGCCGGCAGGCCATCCCCCGTCGGCGTATCCGGCCGGTGCCGCCCCCGTGGTGCCATGCCCAGGTAATTCGCATGCAAAGCAGGTTGTCGTGGTTCCCGATCCGGCGTGAGGTCTCCCTGTCCGCCCCGCGCTGGCGATCGCTCGCGATGTCGTCCCCGTTCACGCCGATGCTGGCGCTGATGCTCGTGCTTGGCGGATGCGATGCGGGCAACGCGCAGGTCCGCGTCGAGGCCGGCGTCAAACGCCCCGTGCAGACGGCCGCGCGCAGCGCCCGCCTGACCCGCCCCGTGCGCGGCGCGACGCCTGCCGCTGCTGCGCCCGCCCTCGCCGCGCCGGATCTGCCCGCGGTCGGCGGGACGCTCGGTCCGGTGCTGTTCAAACCGCTGGTGGCCGATGCCGAGCGCTTCGGCATCGTCGATGTGCGTCTGCATCCGATCGAGGGCGTCCCCACCGGCAGCCCGCAACTGGTGACCTTCGGCGTGCCGTTTCCGCGCGGGTCGATCACCCAGGCCGAATTGACCCGGCTGCGCGTGCTCGATGCGCGCGGCGTCGAGATACCGGCCTTTGTCGAGCAGCTCACGCCCTGGCGCCATGCCACCAATGCCGCGCTCGACGGCACCTCGGTGCGCGTCGCCCGGGTGCAGTTGCGCTACAGCTTCGGTGTCGTCTATCCCAATGCGGAAACGATCCGGGTCGAATGGGGCTACACCTCGCGCGGTCAATCGCTGGCGTCGCTGGAAAACCCGCGCAACGGCTGGCAGGCGGTCACCAGCGGCAGCTTCGTCGCCGCGGACGGCGTGTCCGAGCCGCGCGTGTATGCGGTGCTGCCGTCATCGACCTTGAGCAAGGGCCTGCTCAAACTCGGCCCGATGCGTCCGTTCGCGCAGAATATCGCCGTCACCCGGGACGATCCGGCGACCATGGCCGCGACCGAGCACTATCCGGAGTACACCGAACAGATGTACGCGGCGAAGAATTTCTTCTATGCGCACATCAACGAGGACGACGCCCGCGTCACCACCGCCAACCAGACCCCGTACAAGTCCGCCGAGGGCGAGCCGTGGCTGTACGACCGGGTGTCCGCGTTCTACAGC
This sequence comes from Lysobacteraceae bacterium, assembly GCA_041919595.1. Lineage (GTDB taxonomy): Bacteria > Pseudomonadota > Gammaproteobacteria > Xanthomonadales > Xanthomonadaceae > Lysobacter_I. The sequence goes on along the minus strand of JAYRTK010000424.1, from coordinate 313 downwards.
CTGTATTTCCGCAGCGGCTTCTTCAAGGCGCTGCGCGAATCGGTGCGCGCGTCGGAGTACTACCGCGTCAATCTGCATCCGCAGGGTACGACCCCCGATCTGGCGGTCGGCACGTTCAAGCTGAAGAATCCCAACCCCGCCGCCTACATCGGCGCCAATGGCGCGATGTACAGCTATTCCGAAGGACTGGCCTACACCCACTGGACCACCGGCGACGAGTTGTCGAAGGACGGCGCGAAACTGGCGGCGAAAGCGCAGCAGGACGCCAACGACGAGCCCGATCGCTGGTCGCCGACCAGCAGCTACACCGAGC
>JAYRTK010000423.1:0-2392 GCA_041919595.1 Lysobacteraceae bacterium | reverse complement strand
GGAGATCGAGGCGCTGGGCGAATCGGTCTGGAAACCCCATCCGCAGGGCTTTCCGGGCAATTCGATGCTGCCGCTGCTGGCGGTCGACGGCGATCCGGACAACGAAGCCTTTTCCGGCCCGATGCGGCCGACGCCGCACCTGCAGCGCTGCCGGTATCTGCAGCAGACGCTGGCGAGCCTCGGCGCGACCATCGGCCGCACCCGGCTGATGCGGCTCGCGGGGCAGGCCGAGGTCACCCGTCACGCCGATCAGGGCTATTACTGGACCGAACGCGTGCGCGTGCACGTGCCGCTGGTGACCCAGCCCACCGTGCGTTTCGAGTGCGACGGCCACACCATCCACATGGCCGCGGGCGAGTGCTGGATTTTCGACACCTGGCGCCAGCACAGCGTCCAGAACGATGCCGTGCAATCGCGCATCCATCTGGTCTGCGACACCGTCGGCGGCGGTGCGTTCTGGGACATGGTCGGCCACGGTCGTCCGCACGATGCGGATCTGCCGGGGTGGCAGCCGCGACGCGTGACCCCGGATTCCACCGCGCCGGTCGGGTTCGCCTGCGAATCGGTCAACGTGCCGGCAGTGATGAGTCCGTGGGAACTGGCGCAGCACCTGTCCTTCCTGTTCGCGGAATGCCTGCCGCATCCGCAATTGCCGCAACTGCAGCAGCACACCGGCCGTCTGATCCGGCAGTGGAAAGGACTGTGGGCCCAGCACGGCGATGCGCCGGAAGGACGCGCGGCGTTCCGCGCCGCGTTCGACGCCTACGCGACCGCGGTGCGTCCGTTGGCCCAGGGCGTGACCCTGCGCAACGAGATGCCGTGGTTCCAGGTGATGATGGTGATGCTGTCGCGCGCGGCGGTCATGCCCGACGGCGGCTACGTCGCCGCGAAGCCGCCGGGCGAATACGCCTGAGTCGCCGCGCCCGTCGCTGGCTTGCCCACGAAAAAACCCGCGCGATGCGCGGGTTTTTTCGTAGTGCCGCCGGCGTGGGCAGGCTTCAGAACTTCGGCTTCTCGCCTTCCGGGGTCTCGTTGTAGCGCTTGATCGACTCCAGGATGATGTGCCTGGCTTCGTCGGCATCGCCCCAGCCGTCGAGCTTCACCCACTTGCCCTTCTCCAGATCCTTGTAGTGCTCGAAGAAGTGGCCGATGCGCTCCAGCCAGTGCGGACTGACCTGGGCGATATCGGCGATATGGCTGTAACCGGAGAACACCTTGTCCACCGGCACCGCCAGCAGCTTCTCGTCGCTGCCGGCTTCGTCCTTCATGCGCAGCACGCCGACCGGGCGCACGCGGATCACCGAGCCCGGGACCAGCGGCAGCGGCAGGATCACCAGCACGTCGGCGGGGTCGCCGTCGCCGCAGAGGGTGTGCGGGATATAGCCGTAGTTGCAGGGATAGCGCATCGGCGTGGACAGGATGCGATCGACGAAGATCGCGCCGGTTTCCTTGTCGACCTCGTACTTGACCGGTTCGGCGTCCTTGGGGATTTCGATGATGACGTTGATTTCGTCCGGCGGGTTCTTGCCGGTGGGAACGAGGTCCAGGCCCATGACGGGGTTCCAATCGATGCGGGGAGGGCGCGCATTCTACGCCCCTGGATGTTGCGATGCAGCAGGCCTGTCGCAGCGGGCAGGGCGGGGGCCGGACATGCGAACGGCGGCCGAAGCCGCCGTTCGCGAGGGTGCCTGCAGCGGATGCCCGGAGGCGGGGATCACTGCACCGTGATCTCCACCCGGCGGGCTTCGTCGGCATCGGCGCCGCCGGTGGTGGCCTGCGGTTTCTGCAGGTCGATCCGGGTCTCGGCGATGCCGGCGTCGACCAGGGCCTTGCGCACGGCCTGCGCGCGCTGTTTGGCCAGTGCCTCGTTCTTCGCGGGATCGCCGCTGGTGTCGTGATAGCCGGAGATCGTCGCCTTGGCTTCCTCGCTGCCCTTCAGGACCATGAGCACCCGGGCCATCTGGTCGGCGGTGTCCGCGGGCAGGGCGGCCGAGCCGGCGGCGAAATAGATCCGCGCGGACCGCGAGGGGTCGTTGGCGCCGGCCGCGGCGGCCTGCACCTCGGCGGCGGTGTCGGCCACGGTCGGCGTGGCGGCGGCCGCTTCGGCCGCGGCCTGGGCGGCGGCTTCGGCCGCGGCGGTGGCCTCGGCGACGGCCGCGTCGTGACCGGCCGGCATGCCGCCATCGGCCTTGTTCATCGGCAGCATCGGCACCAGCAGCAGGGCGACGATGTTGATGATCTTGATCAGCGGGTTGATCGCCGGGCCGGCGGTGTCCTTGTAGGGATCGCCGACGGTGTCGCCGGTCACCGCGGCCTTGTGGGCGTCGCTGCCCTTGCCGCCGTGGTGGCCTTCCTCGATGTACTTCTTGGCGTTGTCCCAGGCGCCGCCGCC
>JAYRTK010000422.1:0-2399 GCA_041919595.1 Lysobacteraceae bacterium | reverse complement strand
CCAGACCGCCGAATCGATCGGAAACCTCGCGCAACTGGCGGCCGACCTGCGCCGTTCGGTCGCCGACTTCAAGCTGCCGGCCTGATCGGGCGGACGCACCGGCGGAGCGATTGCCAGATGATCCGAATGCATTTCCATCGTGAGTACGGGTGCGATCGCGCCCGCGGAGGCGCACGATGACTGCGCTCCACGATGCGATCGAGTACAGCGCGCTCGGCTGGGTCAAGCCCGAGCTCGACGAAACCCTGCGTCTGGTGCGGGTCGAGGTCGAAGGCTTCGCCGACGATCCGTCCGACACCAGCCGCATGCGGGTGAGCGCGGACCTGCTGCATCAGGTGCAGGGGACGCTGCGCATGGTCGAGCTGTACGCCCCGGCGATGGTCGCCGAGGAAATGGAGCAACTGTCGGTCGCGCTGCAGAACGGTCAGGTCGCGGATCGCGACGGCGCCTGTTCCGCGCTGATGCGCGGTGTCGTGCTGCTGCCCGACTATCTCGAACGCCTGCAGAGCGGTCACAAGGAAATCTCGATCGTTCTGCTGCCGATGCTCAACGAGCTGCGCGCCGCCCGCGGCGAAGCCGGACTGAGCGAAAGCGTCCTGTTCAACCCGAATCTGGATCGCCCGCTGCCGGCATCGCTGCCGCGCGCCACGCCGCTGTCGCCCGCGGCCCGCGCCCACGAGGTCGCGCCGTATCTGGTCCGCCTGCGTGATGCGCTGCAGGCATGGCCGGAGCAGGGGGATCCCGGCGACGTCGAAGGCCTGCATTTCGCGGCCGAGGCGCTGCTCGCGCGCACCAGCGACGACGCCCAGCGACGCATGCTGTGGGTGGCCTCGATGGTCGCCGTCGCGCTGCGCGACCGCGCGATGACGCCCAGCGCCGGTCTGCGCCAGGCGTTCGCCAGCGTCGATCGCGAAAGCCGTGGACTTTTCCAGCAGGGTGGTTTCGACACGCCGCGCGCGGACGCCGCGCTCGAACCGACCCGCCAGTTGCTCTATCACGTCGCGCACAGCGAGTCCGATCATCCGGCGCTGGTCAAGCTGCGCGAGGTGTTCGACCTCGATGCGCTCAAGCCGACCGAATCCGAACTCGATCACGCCCGCGGCAGCGTCGCCGGACGCAATCGTTCGCTGCTCGACACCGTGTCGGCGGCGATCAAGGAAGATCTGCTGCGGGTGAAGGACGAGCTCGATCTCTACCTCCGCACCGGCAAGAACAATCCCGCCGAATTGCAGCCGCAGGCCGAACGCCTGCAGAACGTGTCCGACACCCTGGGCATGCTCGGCCTCGGTCTGGCCCGCAGTCTGGTGGAACAGCAGCGCGATGCGATGCGCGAGATCGTCGAAGGCAAGCGCAAGGCCGACGAGAGCGCCCTGCTCGAAGTCGCCGGCGCGCTGCTCTACGTCGACGCGTCGCTCGACGATCAGGTCGCGCGCCTCGCCAGCGGCGATGGTGCCGACACCGAGGAAGACCTCGCCGGCGCCGAAGCGCGCAAGGTGCTCGACGTGCTGGTGCGCGAGGCGATCGCGAACTTCGCCTCCGCCCGACAGGCCTTCGTCGCCTTCGTCGAAACCGCCTGGAACCATTCCGAACTCGAGCAGGTGCCGAAACTCCTGCGCGACGTGTCCGGTGCGCTGAGCATCCTCGAACTGCCGCTGCCGGCGCAGTACCTCGACGGCGTGCGCCTGTACACCGAAATCGAGTTGCTGGAACGCCGCCGCATTCCGAACAGCCGCCAGCTCGACACCTTCGCGGACGCGCTGGCCAGCGTCGAGTACTACCTCGAAGCGCTTCGCGAACAGCGCGCGAATCGCGACGACATCCTCGACATCACCCGCAACAGCCTCGAAACCCTGGGCTATTGGCCGCTTCCGGCCGAACGTCCGGCCGCACCGCCGGTCGCGGACGTCGCCGCCGTGGTCGAAGCTCCCGTCGTGGTCGAACGTCCCGTCGCGGACGTCGTCGCGCCGCCGGTCGCCGCGCTGGAACCGGTCGATCTGCCGCCGGTGGTCGAACCCGTCGCGCTGCCGCCCACGGCCGTCGAGCCGCCGTCGGTTCAAGAGCCGCCATCCGTGCCCTCCTTCGTGCCGCTGTTCCTGCCGCCGCGCGAGACGGCGCCGCAGGCGCCGGCCGCAGTGGCGCCGTCCGCGCCGCTGCCGGTTGTGCCGCCGCCCGCGCCGCAGCCCGAAATCGCCGTTCGCGCGCCCGAGCCCGTCGCACCGCCGTCGCCGCCGGCCGCGGCTCCGGTGTCGGCCGGTTTCGACGCCACCAGCGACGACATCGACGACGAAATCCGCGAAATCTTCCTCGAAGAGTTCGAGGAGGAGATCGGCAACCTCGCGCAGTTGCTGCCGCAGTGGAAGGCCGATCCGAACAACATCGAACTGCTGCAGCCGGTCCGT
>JAYRTK010000421.1:0-2418 GCA_041919595.1 Lysobacteraceae bacterium | reverse complement strand
CCGCTGCTGCAGGACGCGGGGATTCCCTTCGACCTGTTCATCCAGTCGCTGACCGAGCAGCTCGACAAGGCGCAGGCGGCGATGGCGATCAAGGCGCGCCTGGGCAAGCTGCCGCTCACGTTCGCGGTCAAGGAAGTCTCGCTCGATCTGCGCGCCTTCGTGCAACTGGTCGAGGACGACGTCTATCTGCGCCCGGCGGGCCCGGGCGAGACCGAGGCCAGCAGCATCAAGCTGCAGCTGACCACGATCACCAAGCCGATGATCGACGAGAACAGCGTCGACTACAGCGCCGAGGATCCGAAATTCAACCTGCGCGAAGCGCTCGGTGACCAGATCTCCGAAGAAGAACAACGCAAGCTCGAACGCATCGGCGTGCGCACCGTGCAGCAACTCAACGAACTGAAGGAAAAGGCCGGCACGGATGTGATCGCGCGGCTGTCGCGGATGCCGGTCAATCGCCTGCAACAGGCACTGATGCGCGCCGCCGCGCCGCGGGTGACCAAGGTCGAGCGCGGCAACGGCGGTGGCGTCGGCGATGCCGGCCGCGTGCATCTCACCGCGCCCGGGCTGCGCCCCGGCCGGCTGCCGCGCGTGCGCGCGGCCGGCGAGAGCGTGCCGGTGGTCGCGGCCGAGGACGGCGGCATCGTGCTGGCGCCGCTGGCGATGCAGCTGGGCTGCGAGGCCGAGGTCGATTTCGGCGATGGCCAGGTCGCGCATGTGGAACTCAGCGAAGGCCGGCTCGGCCGCTGGAGTGCGCCATGAATGTCGCCCGCGCCCTGTTGCCGGACGCCGTGCGCGGCCGCCTGCTGGTCACGCTGAAGCTGGGCGAGATGCCGGCGCACATTCCCGGCTGGCGCGCCTGCACCCGTTACGGCACCGACATGGCCGATCGCATCGACGGCGGCGTCATCGACCGCCTGCTGCGTCATCACGGCGGCGCGCTGCGCGCGGTGCGTCTGCACAGCGCGCGCACCCCGCGCAGCGAACGCGCGGTCGCCGGCGCCTATCGTTTCGACGATGTCGAACAGATCAGCGGCGTCGCCCGCGTGTTGCGCGTGCAGGTGCGCGAAGCCGAGGGCGTGCCGGCGCTGCTGCAGGCGCTGGCCGAACTGCCGATGGTCGACCGCGTCGCCGCCAACCGGTTGTGCCATGCGCCCTTCGCCGACGCAGGGGTCGATGCCGGCGAGCGCGCGGCTCCGCGCCCCGATGCCGAGGCCAATGCCTGGGCACGGCGGTGCACGCGCATCGACGAAGCCCTGCGCTATGAGGCCGGCGATCCGGCGGTGGTGCTGGGGCTGGCCGATACCGGCGTGTCGCTGGCGCACGCCGAGCTGCAGGACCGCGTGCGCGCTGGTTTCGACAGCGTCGATCTCGATCCCGACGCCGTCGGCGGCGTCACCCTGGTCGGCGACTATCGCCGCCCCGGACAGCGCCCGCAGGATGAAGTCGGTCACGGCAGCGGTTGCGCGGGCATCATCGCCGCGCGCGGCCAGCGCATGCCGCCCGGCGCGGCCGGCGCCTGCGGTCTCACCCCGGTGCGCGTGCTCGGCGCCGCGCTCGGACCCGGCGACAAGCGCGTCGGCATCGGTGCGCTGGACAACATCGATGCCGGCATGAAGCGCCTGATCGATCTCGGCGTGAAGGCCATCAACATGAGCTTCGGCACGCCGGAATCGATGCTCGACGCCGACGCGCCGCGGCCGCACGAGGAGATCGTGCGCTACGCGCTGGCGCGCGACGTGGTGCTGGTCGCCGCCAGCGGCAATTCCGGCCTCACCGAAGCGTATTTCCCGGCCGCGCATCCGGGCGTGATCGCAGTCGGCGCGATCGGACCGGATCTGCGCCCGGCCGCGTTCAGCACCCGCGGCGATCACGTCGCGCTGTGCGCCCCCGGCCGCGACATCCTGACCTGCGGACTCGACGGTTATCAGCAGGCGAGCGGCACCAGCTTCGCCGCGCCGCATGTGGCCGCGGTCTGCGCGCTGCTGGCATCGCGCGCACAGCGTCGGGCGTGGCCGCTGAACGGCGACGACGCGCGGCGGATCCTGATCGCCAGCGCGCGCCCGTTCGCCGAAGCCGGCGTCGTCGGCTGCGGGCACGGGGTGCTCGATGCCTACGCCGCGCTGCGCCTGCTGGATGCGGAGATCGACCGCAGCCTGCAGGAAGACGCCGAATCCGATTCCGAAGTCGTTCCACCCGCGCGCGCCGCGGCCTGACCCGATCGCAGCATCGCCAGACCGCACGCGCGCCACCGCAACGAGGAGACACCGATGGCATCCCGACAGAAGACCCCCCGGTCACGAACCGAAACATCCCGCAAGGCGTCGGGTGCCGCGGCGTCGAAGTCGCGCGCCGCGGGCGCCGCGGCGAAATCCAAGAGCACGACCGCCGGCGCGCGCCGGACGGCCACCGCAACTT